>JAEZXF010000185.1 GCA_023419995.1 Pseudomonadota bacterium
GCCTCGGCGAGCGCGGTCATCGTCGCGTCGTCGATGTCGGCCGGCGGCGGCGCATCCTCGCTCTCGCCGCGTGCGTGGCGGAAGATCGCGTAGTTGCCGGCATAGGCCTCGATGCAGCCGTGCCGGCCGCAGCGGCACAGTGCCCCGTCGGGGATGTGGATCATGTGGCCGAACTCGCTGCCGGAGGAGTTCGAGCCGCAGAACAGGCTGCCGCGCAGCACCAGCCCCATGCCGATGCCGTTGGACAGGAGCACGGCGACGAAGTTGTCGCGGTAGCGCTCGGGCGCGCGCGCGCGCAGCGCCACGGCGATCATGTTGCAGTCGTTCTCCACCGTGACGGGCACGCCGAACTCGGCCTCCAGCGCCTCGGCGAAGGCGACGTCGCTGTGCGGGGTGATCGGCGACCACAGGAGCTTGCGCGCCCCGGAATCGGTGATGCCCTGGACGCCCAGCGCCATGCGCAGCACCGGGCCGTGCCCGCGACCGGCCTGCGCCAGCACCCGGCGCACCGCGGCCTTCACCGCCTCGACGAGCTCGCCCTCCGACATGGTCAGCGTCGGCGGGCGCGTGGCGTCGTGGGCGATCTCGCGGCCGGCATAGTCGATCAGGGTGGCAGAAAGCGCGTTGAGCGACAGGCCGATCGCCACCACCGTCGCCGCGTCCGGGTTGAGGCCGAGCGCCACCTGCGGCCGGCCGCGCTTCAGCACCGCGCTCTCGCCGCCCCGCGCCTCGACGAGGATCCGCTCCTCGATCAGATTGGCCGAGATGGTCGAGATGGTCGAGTTGCTGAGCGCGGTGGCCGCCGCGATCTCGGTGCGGGAAGGCTGGCCGGCGCGCCGCACCGCCGCGATGACCATCGCGCGGTTCTGCCTGCGCAGATCGTCGTGGCGAACGCCCACGGTCATTGCCTGTCACTCCTCCCGCCGTGCCCCGTGCTTCGGAGCGCTTCCTGCCCTTCTCCCGCCGGCCATGCAAGCGGCACGGATATTGACACGGGCTTTCGAGTGAGTCATTCTTTTTTTCGAAGCTCGAAAAAATAGCTTCGCATCGCAGCAGGGCAAGTGTCATCGCGCCCCGCGGGCGCAGGGAGGAACATCATGAAGAAGCTTGCAACCGCCATGCTGGCGGGCGTCGCCATGTCCGCCGTCACGTCGCTGACGCTGTCGGTCCCGGCCTTCGCGGAGGGCAAGACGGTCGGCGTGTCGTGGTCCAACTTCCAGGAGGAACGCTGGAAGACCGACGAGGCCGCGATCAAGGCCGCGCTCGAGGCCGCCGGCAACACCTACATCTCGGCCGACGCGCAATCGTCCGCCGCCAAGCAGCTCACCGACGTCGAGGCGCTCATCAGCCAGGGCGCCGACGCGCTCATCATCCTCGCGCAGGACGCCTCCGCCATCGGCCCGGCCGTCGAGAAGGCGGTCGCCGAAGGCATCCCGGTCGTCGGCTATGACCGCCTGATCGAGAACGCCGATGCGTTCTACCTCACCTTCGACAACAAGGAAGTCGGTCGCGCCCAGGCCCGCGCCGTGTTCGAGGGCCAGCCCGAAGGCAACTACGTCTTCATCAAGGGCAACGGCGCCGACCCGAACGCCGACTTCCTGTTCGCCGGCCAGATGGAGGTGCTGAAGGAGGCGATCGACTCCGGCAAGATCAAGAACGTCGGCGAGGCCTACACCGACGGCTGGCTGCCGGCCACCGCCCAGCGCAACATGGAGCAGTTCCTGACCGCCAACAACAACGACGTCGACGCGGTCGTCGCCTCCAACGACGGCACCGCCGGCGGCGCGATCGCCGCGCTCGAGGCGCAGGGCCTTGCCGGCTCGGTGCCGGTCTCCGGCCAGGACGGCGACCACGCGGCGCTCAACCGCATCGCGCTCGGCACCCAGACCGTCTCGGTCTGGAAGGACTCGCGCGAGCTCGGCAAGGCCGCGGCACAGATCGCCAACCAGCTCGCCGACGGCACCGCGATGGACGCGGTCGAAGGCGCGGTGAAGTGGTCCGACGGCCCCAACGGCGTCGAGATGAACGCGATCTTCCTCGCGCCGAACCCGATCACCCGCGACAACCTCAACGTGGTGATCGACGCCGGCTGGGTGTCGAAGGACGTCGTCTGCCAGGGCGTCGCCGCCGGCACCGTCGCCGCCTGCGACTGAAGCCGCAGAGGCACGCGGGACGGTCCGCGCCGCCCCTCACCTGCCTGCCGGCATCCTCTCCCCGTGAACGGGGAGAGGAGAGATGGCCGCGACCTCTCCGCCCATTCCTTCTCCCGTTCGCGGAGAGAAGGTGGCCCGAAGGGCCGGATGAGGGGCTGCACGAACTTCGAAGCGCCGAACGCCGCGGTTTGACGAAAGCCGCGGCGTCTTACTAGGATGGACAATCCGGCCTCGCCGGACGGGAGGAACGACGATGTCGGACGCAGCAACCAGCGCGCCCGCCGACACGGCACGATCGAGCGCGATCGGGCCGGTTGGGCGGTTCCTGAAGGCCACCGAACTCGACACGCGCATGCTCGGCATGATCGGCGCGCTGGTCATCATCTGGCTGGTGTTCGACATCCTCTCCGGCGGCCTGTTCCTGACCCCGCGCAACCTGTGGAACCTGTCGGTGCAGTCCGCCTCGATCGCGGTGATGGCGACGGGCATGGTCCTCGTCATCGTCACCCGCAACATCGACCTGTCGGTCGGCTCGATCCTCGGCATCTGCGGCATGATCATGGGCGTCATCCAGGCCCAGTACCTGCCGGGGCTGCTCGGCTTCGGCCATCCGGCGATCTGGATCCTCGCCGCGCTCGCCGGCCTCGTCGTCGGCGTCACGATCGGCGCGCTGCACGGCTACGTCATCGCCTATCTCGGCGTGCCGGCCTTCATCGTCACGCTGGGCGGGCTGCTGGTATGGCGCGGCGCGGCGTGGTGGGTGACGAGCGGCCAGACCGTGGCCCCGATGGACGCCACCTTCCGGCTGATGGGCGGCGGCCCCGGCGGCGCCATCGGCGCGACGTGGAGCTGGCTCGTCGGCCTCGTCGCCTGCATCGCCGTGGTGCTGATGCTCGCCAACGCCCGCGTCCAGCGCAAGCGCTTCAAGTTCCCGCTGCGCCCGATCTGGGCCGAGGGCTTCCTCGGCGCGGTCGCCTGCGCGCTGATCCTCGGCGCGGTGTGGGTGGCCAACGCCTACCCGTGGCCGGTCGGCATCGTCCGCCGCTACTACCAGGCGCAGGGCCTCGAGGTGCCGGAGGGCGTCTTCATCGCCCACGGCATCGCCGTGCCGGTTCTGATCGCGCTCGGCGCCGGCATCGTCATGACCTTCGTGGCGACGCGCACCCGCTTCGGCCGTTATGTCTTCGCCATCGGCGGCAACCCCGAGGCCGCGTCGCTCGCCGGCATCAACACCCGCTGGGTGACGATGAAGATCTTCATGATCATGGGCGGGCTCGCCGCCATCGGCGCGATGATCTCGACGGCCCGCCTCAACGCCGCCACCAACGCGCAAGGCACGCTCGACGAGCTGCTGGTCATCGCCGCCGCGGTCATCGGCGGAACCTCGCTCTCCGGCGGCGTCGGCACCATCGCCGGCGCGATGCTGGGCGCGGTGCTGATGCAGTCGCTCGCCTCGGGCATGATCCTGCTCGGCGTCGACACCCCGCTGCAGAACATCGTCGTCGGCCTGGCGCTCGTGATCGCCGTGTGGCTCGACACCGTCTATCGCCGCAGGATCGGCTAGGAGGCGCGCCATGAACGACACAACGCCCCTCGTGGAGATGAAGAACATCTCCATCTCCTTCGGCGGCATCCACGCGGTGGACAACGCCTCGGTCGACCTCCGCGCCGGCGAGGTGGTGGCGCTTCTCGGCCACAACGGCGCCGGCAAGTCGACGCTGATCAAGATCCTGTCCGGCGCCTACAGGCGCGATGCCGGCGAGATCCTCGTCAACGGCGAGGAAGCCGTCATCAACAACCCGCGCGACGCCAAGAAATACGGCATCGAGACCATCTACCAGACGCTGGCGCTGGCCGACAACGTCGACGCCGCCGCCAACCTGTTCCTCGGCCGCGAGCTGCGCACCCGCTGGGGCACGCTCGACGACGTGGCGATGGAATCAGAAGCGCGCAAGGTGATGGGAAGGCTCAACCCGCGCTTCCAGCGCTTCAAGGAGCCGGTCATCAAGCTGTCGGGCGGCCAGCGCCAGTCGGTCGCCATCGCCCGCGCCATCCACTTCAACGCCCGCATCCTGATCATGGACGAGCCGACGGCGGCGCTGGGGCCGCAGGAGACGGCGCAGGTCGGCGAGCTGGTGAAGCAGCTCAAGGCCGACGGCATCGGCATCTTCCTGATCAGCCACGACATCCATGATGTGTTCGACCTCGCCGACCGCGTCTGCGTGATGAAGAACGGGCAGGTGGTCGGCACCGCCCGGACTGAGGACGTGACCAAGGACGAGGTGCTGGGC
>JAEZXF010000197.1 GCA_023419995.1 Pseudomonadota bacterium
CACGGTCAAGCAGGGCTCGGCCGACGACGCCGCCTACCTGATGATGAACGCGCAGAAGGTCATCATCGTGCCGGGCTACGGCATGGCGGTGGCGCAGGCGCAGCACGCGCTGCGCGAGATGGCCGACAAGCTCAAGGCCAACGGCGTCGAGGTGAAGTACGCGATCCACCCGGTCGCCGGCCGCATGCCCGGCCACATGAACGTGCTTCTGGCCGAGGCCAACGTGCCCTACGACGAAGTGTTCGAGCTCGAGGACATCAACACGGAGTTCGCGCAGGCAGACGTCGCTTATGTCATCGGCGCCAACGACGTGACCAACCCGTCGGCGCGCGCCGACAAGACCTCGCCGATCTACGGCATGCCGATCCTCGACGTCGACAAGGCCAAGACCTGCCTCTTCGTCAAGCGCTCGCTCGGCTCCGGCTATGCCGGCATCGACAACACGCTGTTCTACAAGGACGGCACGATGATGCTGCTCGGCGACGCCAAGAAGATGACCGAGGAAATCGTCAAGGCGTTCGATCACTGAGCGGACCGACCGCTCCGCAGGACGTCCCGGCGCAGATGCGCCGGGCCATCATCGAGGTCCATCCGGCGCTCGCAGGATCGGACTTCGCGGTCGCCGGCAGGGGCTGGCACAGCCTCGCGGTCGAGGTCGACGGCCGCCTGATCTTCAAGTTCCCCGACGGCGAGGAAGCGGAGGCCGCGCTGCGGCGCGAGGCCCGGCTGCTGGCCGCCGTCCGCCCGCACCTGACGCTGCCGGTGCCGCGCATGGCGCTCCACACAGCGCCGTGCCTCTTTTCCGAGCACGAGAAACTCCCGGGCGGGACGCTGGAGCGCGCCGGCTACCTTCGGCTGCGCGACGCGGCGAAGGACAGGCTCGCCCAAGACCTCGCGACCTTCCTCGCCGAGCTCCACGCGATCGACCCGGCCGGCATGCGCGACGCCGGCGCGCTGCCGGTCGCGGCGTGGGACACGCGCGACGAGACGCTGGCGCCGATCTGGAGCCTGCTGCCCAAGGACGTCACGGCCGATGCGCAGGCGGCCCTGCGCGCCTATCGCGATCTCGGCCCCGACCCGCTCGGCGAGCGCTACGGCTTCTTCGACGCGCATGGCTGGAACATGGCGTTCGACGTCGGGCGGGAACGGCTGAACGGCATCTTCGACTTCGCCGATTCCGGCTTCGGTCCCGTCCACCGCGAGTTCGCGCCGGTCTCGCTGGTCGATCCCGACCTGACCGCGAGAACCGTCGCCGTCTACGAACGCCTCGCCGGGCGCAACCTCGACCGCAGGCGCATCTTCCTCCAGACCGCGGCGATGAGGCTGTCGGAGCTGGCCGGCGAGGCCGGGACGGACGGCGACATCGACTGGGTCCGGAACCTCGTTCTCGACTGGTTTTCGCAGCGGGCGATCTCCTGACGCGGCGGCGGGCGCGGGCTCGCAGCTTGCATGCGATTAGCCGGCTGCTATTCTTCCCGGGAGAGACAGGCGATACGCGCTTGCGGATATTTGCAGTATCGTCATCGAACTGTATCATAGCGAAAATAAACGCGGGAAATCCGCAACAAGCAGGGAGAAGCTTCCATGACCGTTCTTCACCGCCGCACCCTTCTGAAGGGGGCTGCCGCCACGGCCGGCCTGACGCTCGCCGCGCCGTTCGTGTCGAAGACCTTTGCGCAGGGCTCGTCCGGCCAGGTCAACATCTTCGCCTGGGCCGGCTATCTGAACGACGACATCCTCGGTGCGTTCGAGAAGGCCACCGGCATCAAGGCCAACTACACGCCCTACGGCACCAATGACGAGCTGCTGAACCAGCTGCGCGCCAACAACGGCGCCGGCTTCGACATCATCTGGCCGACCGTCGACCGCGTGCCGAACTATGTCGAGTTCGGCCTCGTGCAGCCGATCGACGAGACCAAGGTCGAGGTCGCACGCTGCCTGCCGAGCGCCTGGACCAACTCCGCCAATCTCGGCGCGGTGGTCGACGGCAAGCGCTACCAGGTCCCGGCCGACTGGGGCACCGAGGCGCTGGCCTTCGACCGCGAGAAGCAGCCGCTCGAATACGGCTCGGCCTCCTATGGCGACATCTGGAAGCCGGAGAGCGCCGGCAAGGCGACCGTGCGCGGCCATTCCAGCCTCGTCGGCCTCGGCCTGTGGCTGGAAGCCGAGGGCAAGCTGCCGCGTCCGCTGCTCGACGCCTTCAAGACGCCGGAAGCCCAGGTCGAGATCTTCGACGTGATCGTCGCCGAGGCGATCGCACGCAAGGGCAACATCGTCCAGTTCTGGTCGAACGAGAACGAGGCGCAGGGCGCGTTCCGCGTCAACGGCGCGACCGTCGGCCAGACCTGGGATTCGACGGCCGCGGCGCTCGCCAAGGAAGGCCTGCCCGTCGGCTTCATCGCCCCGAAGGAAGGCGCGCTGGCGTGGATGGAAGGCGTGTCGATCCCCTCGGGCGCGGCCAACCTCGACCAGGCCTATGCCTTCATCAACTGGTTCCTGACGCCCGAAGCGGGCGCGGCCTATTCCAACGCCACTTCGATCAACTCGACGGCGGTGGGCGCGGCCGATCTCCTCTCCGACGAGGCCAAGGCGTTCTTCGCCGCCGCCTATCCGGGCGACGCGCTCGACAAGCTGTGGTGGTGGCCGGTGCAGGAGAGCTGGTACGTCGCCAAGCGCAACGAGTATCAGGACAAGTTCCTCTCGGCCTGATCGACATCCGGGGAAGGGCGGTTCGCCGCCCTTCCCCTTGCCATATGCGGGAGGACCAATGTCGCATTCCGTCGAGTTGCAGGACATCGGCATGACCTTCGGCGCGACGCGCGCCGTCAAGGACGTCTCGTTCACCGTCGAGGGCGGCGAGTTCTTCTCGATCCTCGGCCCCTCGGGCTGCGGCAAGACCACGCTCCTGCGGATGATCGCCGGCTTCCTCCAGCCGACCGAGGGCCGCATCCTCATCGGCAGCCGCGACATGGCGGGGCTCGGCCCCAACCAGCGGCCGACCGCGATGATCTTCCAGACGCTGGCGCTGTTCCCGCTGATGACGGTGTGGGAGAACATCGCCTTCGGGCTCGAGGCGCGCGGCGCCTCCAGGGCCGAACGCTGGAAGAAGGCCGACGAACTGCTCAAGCTGATCGCGCTCGAGGGCTACGGCGACAGGAAGCCGGGCGAGCTTTCCGGCGGCCAGCGCCAGCGCGTCGCCATCGCCCGCGCGCTCGCCGTCGAGCCGCAGGTGCTGCTCCTCGACGAGCCGCTGTCGGCGCTCGACCTCAAGCTGCGCCAGCACATGCGCGCCGAACTGCGCTCCCTGCAGAAGCGCACCGGCGTCACCTTCATCTACATCACCCACGACCAGTCCGAGGCGCTAGCCATGTCCGACCGCATCGCGGTGATGTCGGCGGGCGTGCTGCAGCAGGTCGGCGCCCCGCGCGACCTCTACGACAATCCGGCGACGCCCTTCGTGGCGAGCTTCGTCGGCGAGAGCAACGCCATCGCCGGCACGGTGGCCGAGGTTGCCGGCGGCTTCGCCGTCGTCGAGAGCGGAATGGGCCGGCTGCGCGGCCGGGCGGGGCCGGGGG
>JAEZXF010000458.1 GCA_023419995.1 Pseudomonadota bacterium
GTTCTACTACGCCACGCAGACGGCGACCGGGCCGGAGCGCGGCGACGTGCACAAGGTGGTCGTCGGCGACCGCACCTGCGACCCGGCCGACTTCACTTTGCCTGCCGGGCGCGCGACCTTCGAGATCCACAACGCGTCGAGCCGGCCCATCGAGTGGGAGATCCTCGACGGCGTCATGGTGGTCGAGGAGCGCGAGAACATCGCGCCCGGCTTCCACTCGCTGCTGACGGCCAGGCTGAAGCCCGGCACCTACGAGATCACCTGCGGGCTGCTCTCCAACCCGCGCGGCACGCTGGTGGTGACGCCCTCGGCCGAATCGGAGGCCGAGCGGGCGCGGCCGCCGGTCACCGCCTTCATCGGCCCGCTGTCGGAGTACAAGGTCTATCTCGCCACCCAGTCGGGCGCGCTGGCCAAGGCGGCCGGGACGCTCGAAGCGGCGGTGCGCGCCGGCGATGCCGAGGCGGCGAAGGCGGCATGGCTCGCCGCGCGGCTGCCCTACAAGCGCATCGAGGCGGTGACGGGCCGCATCGCCGACCTCGAGAACGCCATCGACCCCGTCTCCGACTATCTGGAGCAGCGCGAGCGGGATCCCGCCTTCACCGGCTTCCACCGCATCGAGTACGGCCTGTGGGGGCAGGGCACGGTCGAGGGGCTGCTGCCGGTGGCGGAGAAGCTCGCCGCCGACACCGCCGTGCTGAAGGACAGGCTGAAGGCGCTGAAGCTGCAGCCTGAAGACCTCGCCGGCACGGCCGAGCGGCAGGCGCGGCGGCTGGGCGAGGGGCAGGTGCGCGACGGCGAGAACCGCTGGGCGTTCAGCGACCCGGCCGAGCTGGAGGCCAATCTCGACGGCATGGAGAAGAGCGTGCTGCTGCTCCGCCCGCTGGTCGCAGACGCCGCGCCCGAGGTGGCGGCGGCGATCGACGCCGGCCTTGCCGCCGTCCGCGCCGCACTGGCGGAGCTGAAGGCGGGCGACGCCTATCCCGCCTACGACACGATCGGCGCGGAGGCGCGCGACCGGCTGGCGGAGGCGTTCCGCGCACTGGCCGAGGCGATCTCCGCGCTCAATCCCGCCATCGGCCTGGGGTGATGCCATGACAGACACGCGCGACACGAAAGCGAAGGTGGACACCAACCGCCGCGCCCTGCTCGGCGGGCTCGGGCTGGCGGCGGCCGGCTGCCCGTTCTCCGGCCTGATGACCGGGCAGGCACAGGCGAAGGCGCCGGCGCCGGGACACGTCACCGACGCGCCGATCCTCAACATCGCCTCGCCGGACGATCATGTGCCGTTCCATGGCGTCCATCAGGCCGGCTTCGTCACGCCGCGCCCGGCGCACGGCATGGTCGCCAGCTTCCATGTCGTGGCGCAGACGCCGGACGATCTCGACGATTTGCTGCGCCGGCTGACGCAGCGCATCGCCTTCCTGACCGAGGGCGGCACGCCGCCCGAGCTCGACCCGCGGCTGCCGCCGGCCGATTCCGGCATCGTCGGCCCGGTGGTGCAGCCGGACGCGCTGACCGTGACGGTCGCGCTCGGCGCGTCGCTGTTCGACGACCGGCCGTGGCTCGCGCCGCTGAAGCCGGCGCGGCTTTCGCGGATGCGCGCTTTCCCAACGACGCGCTCGACGCGTCGCTGTGCCATGGCGACCTGACGCTACAGATCTGCGCCAACACGCAGGACACGACGATCCACGCGTTGCGCGACGTGATCAAGAACCTGCCCGACCGGCTGGTGCTGAAATGGAAGCAGGAAGGCAACGTGCCGGTGATCGCCCCCGGCCCGGACGGGCTCGCCGAAAGCGCGCGCAACTTCCTCGGCTTCCGCGACGGCTCGGCCAACCCCGACGCGGCCGACAGGGCGCTGATGGAGCGGCTGGTCTGGGTCGGGCCGGAGCGCGGCGAGCCGCGATGGGCCGAGGGCGGCTCCTACCAGCTCGTGCGCCTCATCCGCAACTTCGTCGAGCGCTGGGACCGCACGCCGCTGCGCGAGCAGGAGCTGATCATGGGCCGGGCGCGGGTGAGCGGCGCGCCGCTCGACAGGCTGGAGGCGAGCGAGTTCGAGACGCCCGACTACGGCGCCGACCCGGACGGGCTGGCGACGCCGCTCGATTCGCATATCAGGCTCGCCAATCCGCGCACGCCGGAGACCGAGGAGAACATCATCCTGCGCCGGCCGTTCAACTACTCGAACGGCGTGACGAAGGCTGGGCAGCTCGACCAGGGGCTGCTGTTCATCTGCTACCAGGCCGATCTGGAGAAGGGCTTCATCGCCGTCCAGCGCCGGCTCGATGGCGAGCCGCTGGAGGAATACATCAAGCCCGTCGGCGGCGGCTACTTCTTCGCGCTTCCGGGCGTGCGCGACGCCTCGGACTATCTCGGCAGCTCGCTGATGGCCGCCGTAACCCGGTGAGGACCGGGCCTTGCCCTACCCAGACCCCGTGATTCTCGAACCCAGGAGATTTCAATGAAGCTCACCCCCCTCTTCTCCGCCACGGCGATCACCCTGGTGATGGCCGGCGGGGCGCTGGCGCAGGTCGACGCGCTCGACCTCGTCGAGCCGATCGCCGACTACAAGATCTTCGTCACCGAGCGCACCGCCGAGCTGGTCGAGGGCGTCGACGCCTTCGTCGCGGCGGTCAAGGCCGGCGACGTCGACAAGGCCAAGGCGCTCTATCCCGCCGTGCGCGTGCCCTACGAGCAGATCGAGCCGATCGCCGAGCTGTTCAGCGACCTCGACGTGGCCATCGATTCGCGCGCCGACGACTACGAGCAGGCCGAGGCCGACCCGGAGTTCCCCGGCTTCCACCGCATCGAGTACGGCCTGTGGGAGAAGGGTTCGACCGAGGGGCTGGACGCGGTGGCCGACAAGCTCGCCGCCGACGTCAAGGAGCTGCACGGCCGCATCGACGGCCTGACCTTCCCGCCCGACAAGGTGGTGGGCGGCGCGGCGGTGCTGATGGAGGAGGTGGCCTTCACCAAGATCTCCGGCGAGGAGAACCGCTACAGCCGCACCGACCTGTGGGACTTCAAGGCCAATTTCGACGGCGCTTACAAGATCGTTGAGCTGGTGCGGCCGCTGATCGAGGAGACCGAGGGCGAGTTCCTCAAGACCGTCGACGCCAATTTCGACAAGGTCTACACGACGCTCGAGAAGTACGAGGACGGCGAGGGCTACGTCTCCTATCTCGAACTGACGGATGCCGACCGCACCGTGCTGGCCGCCGCGGTCAACACGCTGGCCGAGGACCTGTCGACCCTGCGCGGCAAGCTCGGGCTGGACTGACGGCCTCCCTCGGTATCCCGGGGGCCGAAACGAAGCGGGCGGCCTTGGTCGCCCGCTTTGCGTTCCGGAGTTCGGTGGCCTCAGAACTTCGCGTTCACGCCGACGAAGAAGCCGCGCCCGTCGCCGGGGATGAAGGCGGCCTGGTTGGGAGAGGCCTGGTCCACCACCAGCGTCGAGGCGGCATAGGCCGTGTCGAAGACGTTGGTGACCTCGGCGAACAGCGATACGTGCTCGTTGACGCGGTACTGCGTGCGCAGGTCGACCACGGCGTAGGGGTCGGCGTAGAGCGTGTTCATGTTGTCGACCGGCGTCTTCGACGGCAGCCAGCGCACCGCGCCCTGCAGCGTCCAGTTCTCGGTGGCGTCGTACTGCAGCACGGCGTTGACGACGTGGCGCGGCGCGCCGGCCAGCCGGTTGCCCTCCCGGATCGTGGCGGGGCCCGATACCATGTCGCTGCGGAAGCGGAAGTCCTGGTAGGTGTAGGCCAGCCGCGCGCTCCATTGATCGGCGATCTGCGCCGTCAGGCCGAGCTCGACGCCGAAATGGCTCGTCTTGTCTGCGTTGACTGCACCAAGCGGCGAACTCGTGACGTCGCGGAGGCTCAGGAGTTCGTTGTCGATCCACGAATAGTAGACGGTCGCGTCCCACGCATAGTCGCCGCGGCTGCCGCGCCAGCCGGCCTCGACCGTGGTCGCGGTCTGCGCCTCGAGGTCGGGCGTGCGGAAGCCGGTGGGGTTGGTGTTGGGCGTGCCGCCGATCGCGGCGATCAGGTCGTCATGCGTCGGCGGCTCGAAGCTGCGGCTGACCGCGCCGAAGAAGGTCTGGTTCCCGTCGGGCCGCCAGGAAACGCCGAGGCTGGGCGACCAGCCGCTGTAGCGGCGCTCGTAGTCTGACAGCGGCACCAGCGCCGAGTCGACCGTGTTGTCGCGCGTGGCGTGCGAATAGGCGATGGCGGGCGAGATGGTGAAGCCGTCGCCGAACGGCACGTTGAGGCCGGCGTTGAGCGACAGCGAGGTGGCGTCCAGCTCGCTGTCCGCGAACATCGCTCCCGTCGTGCCGCCGGCATTGTAGTGATACTTGCGGTCGGCCGAGCCGGTTGTGTACTGCGCCGTCGCCTCGAACAGCGGCAGCGCCGCGCTGGCGTCCGGCTGGTAGGCGTAGCGCACGACGCCGGTGGCGTCGCCGCCCTTCGTCATGCGCACGCCCGAGTTGATCGGGAAGCGGAACATGTCGTCGGTGTAGGTGTAGCCGAGCACGAGATCGAACAGGTGGGCGTCGAACTCGGCCGTGGTGCGCGAGCCGATCAGGAACTGCTCGGCCTCGCGGCGCGGCTTGTCGCGGACGACGTTGGGGCCGGGATAGCCCGTCGCCGGCCCGGTATGGACCTGCGACGGATCGGCCTTGAGGTAGTCCTTCGGCAGCGGGCCGGCGACGTCGAAGCCGAGATCGGTGTAGCCGAAGAAGATGCGGGTCTTCACGTTGTCGGACAGCTCGACGCCGACATTGCCGCCGACGTTGATGCGCTGCGATTCGTTGTAGGTGCGGAAGCCGTCGCGGCGGCTGAAGTCGCCGTGCAGGTGGACGTCGTAGCCGTTGCCCTGGAAGCCGGCCTGGGCCGATGCCCCGACCTGGCCGAACGAGCCGCCGCTGGTGCTGACCGACACGCCCGGCTGGCTGGACCCGGTCGGCGAGATCATGTTGAGGGCGCCGCCCAGCACGTTGGCGCCGAGGCGGTTGGCGGTGTAGCCGCGATAGACCTCGAGCGCGCTCGCCGTGCTCGGGTTCAGGAAGCCGACGATGTAGGAGCCGTCGGCGCGGTTGAGCGGCAGGCCGTCCTGCAGCATCAGGATGCCGCGCTCGACCGGGTTCTGCTGCAGGCCCGAGCCGCGGATCTGGATGCGCGGCTGGTCGTTGGCGCCGAAGAAGTCCTGCACGACGACGCCGGGCACGGTGGACAGCGCGCGCGAGGCGGTAAGGTTGGCGCTCTGCGCCATTTCCTCGCGCTCGACCAGCGCCACGCCCCCCGGCAGCACCGAAAGACGCTCCGACAGCGTCGAGCCCTCGACCGTGCCGGCCGAGATGACGATGGGA
>JAEZXF010000474.1 GCA_023419995.1 Pseudomonadota bacterium
TTGACGAGCTCGTCTCCTACCTTGCCGACGGCTGCAAGCCGAAGGATCGCTGGCGCATCGGCACCGAGCACGAGAAGTTCCCGTTCTACGTCGACGGCAACCGGCCGGTTCCCTACGGCGGCGAGCGCGGCATCAAGGCGCTGCTGGAAGGCATGCAGGGGCTGCTCGGCTGGGAGCCGATCATCGATGCCGGCCACATCATCGGCCTCGTCGAGCCGACCGGACAGGGCGCCATCAGCCTGGAGCCGGGCGGCCAGTTCGAGCTGTCGGGCGCGCCGGTGGAGACGATCCACCAGACCTGCCGCGAGAGCAACGCCCACCTCGCCCAGCTGCGCGAGATCGCCGAGCCGCTCGGCCTCCGCTTCCTCGGCCTCGGCGCGAGCCCCAAATGGACGCTGGCCGACACACCGCGCATGCCGAAGTCGCGCTACGACATCATGACCGCCTACATGCCGAAGGTCGGCGCCCAGGGCCTCGACATGATGTACCGCACCTGCACCATCCAGGTGAATCTCGACTTCGCCAGCGAGACCGACATGCGGCGCAAGATGCAGGTCTCGCTCAAGCTGCAGCCGCTGGCCACCGCGCTGTTCGCCAGCTCGCCCTTCACCGAGGGACGGCCCAACGGCCTGCAGAGCTGGCGCGGCGAGATCTGGCGCGACACCGACAACCAGCGCTCCGGCCTCCTCGACTTCTGCTTCTCGCCGGAGTTCGGCTTCGCCGACTACGTCGACTGGGCGCTCGACGTGCCGATGTACTTCATCATCCGCGAGGGCCGCTATTTCGACGCCACGCACGTAACCTTCCGCCAGTTCATGGCCGGCGCGCTGCGCAACGAGGTGACGGACGGCATGCCGACCATCGGCGACTGGGCCAACCACCTGTCGACGCTGTTCCCCGACGTGCGGCTGAAGCGCTTCCTCGAGATGCGCGGCGCGGACGGCGGTCCGTGGCGGCGCATCTGCGCCCTGCCGGCCTTCTGGGTCGGGCTGCTCTACGACGACGCCGCGCTCGACGCCGCCGAGGCGCTGACGCGCGACTGGAGTTTCGCCGAGGTGCAGGCGATGCGTGATGCGGTGCCGGCCAGGGCGCTGGAGACGCCGTTCCGCAATGCCACGTTGCGCGAGATCGCGCGGGAGGTTCTGGGCATCTCGCGTCGCGGCCTCGCCGCGCGGGCGCGCCTGAACGGCGAGGGGCACGACGAGACGGATTTCCTCGCGCCGCTCGAGGAGGTCGTCGCGCGCGGCACCACCAGCGCGCAGGAGATGCTGACCGCGTGGCGCACCCGCTGGGGCGGGTCCATCGAGCCGGCTTTCCTCGAATACGCCTACTGAGCGCGCCGCGGCCTCAGTCGAAGCCGTATTCGACCGGGGCGGGCGAGACGAACGGCGTGTCCCACGCGCCGCCGACGAAGAACAGCATCTCCGCCTCGCCGCGCGTGCCGTCCGCCGCGAGCGGCGCGAAATAGCCCGACAGCGCCAGCGCGTGGCCAAAATAGTGGACAATGCCGGCCATCGACAGCGTCATCGGCGGATCGAGCGTCGCATCCGCCTTCTCGATGCGGGCGACGCCGCCGGTCACCTTCGCCTTCACCTCGAGGCCGCGCAGCGGCAACGACGCGCCGCCGACCTCGGAGAGCGGGAAGAAGCCGCCGCCGCTCCACAGCGTCCTGAACTTCGCCAGGTCGAAGCCGACCAGCGCCCCCTGCCCCAGCGAGGCCGAGACCGAGCCCTCGGCGCGGCGCAGCACGGTCTCCCAGTCGCTGCCGGTTCCCTTGAGCATGGCGGAGAGCGTCGCCCTGCCCTGCGGCAGCAGGCGCTCGGCGCCGGCGGCCTTGGCAAGCGCGAAGGCGTCGACGTTGCTCGCCATCAGCCGCATCTCGACGGTCTTCTCCTCGCCGGCGCCGTCGATGCGCAGCCCGGCCTGGACCTCGCCGCCGAAGGCGGTGGCATCCGAGATGTCGAAGGCCGCGAGCGTGCCCTTGACCTGGGTGGAGGCCGCGACGTCGCCCAGCGCCACCCCGCCCAGCGTCGCCGCGGTCGAGGACAGCCGGAGGTCGAGCGAGAGCTGGTCGGAGAACGCGGTGTCTATCCGGTCGCGGATGCTCTCGGTTCCGGGCGAGCCGGGGGTGAAGGCGAGCAGGAAGGACCGCAGGTCCAGCTTGTCGAAGGCGAGCGTGCCGGACATCGCCGGCACCGGGTCGGCGAAGGAGAGGTCGAGCACGCCGCGCCCGGTGTTTCCGCCCAGCGTCAGCACCGTCTGGTCGAGCCGCAGCCGCTTGGCATTGCCCTGCACCCGGCTGGTGACCGACATCGCGCCGATCGCCGCGCCGGGCGCGATCTGGGTGCGCGACCATTCCAGCATCCGCCGGATCGACGGCGAGGACAGCGTCGCCGGGCCCTCGAAATAGGCGTCGCCAGACAGGTTGGCCACGCCCTCGAAGCTCGCCTCGACGAGGGTCGCCTTCAGCGACGCCTTGACCGTGGTGCTGCCGCCCGCCATCAGCAGCAGCGGCGAGGTGGCAGAGGCCTCGACGGCGACGTTCTCGCCGCGCCAGATTCCGGTGGCGACGAGCCGCGCGCCGCGGTTGAGCGACGGCCAGGCGATGCGGCCGCGCAGGCTGGTGACGAGGTCGCCGCCGGCATCCGCGATGCGCCCGTCGAAGAACTCCACCGAGCCGAACGGCGTGTCGGGCAGCGCGCCGGTATCCGGGCTCGCCGGGTTGTCGGTCACCACCTCCCGCGCCGCCTCGACCGCGCGCATCATCCGGCCGCCGCCCGGCGAGACGGGTAGGTCGACGACGGAGCCCGGCGTCGACAGCCGCAGCAGCGGCCGGTGCAGCGACATGCCCGACAGGACGACGTTGCCGCGCAGCGCGGCAAGGGGCGACAGCGTGACCTCGAGGGATTCCGCCTCCAGCACCGGCGGCTTTCCGTCGCCGGCCCATTCGTGGAAGGCGACGTTCTCGAGCCGGGCCTCGAAGCCCGGCCAGACGTCGAGCACCGGCCCGGCGCCGAGCGAGACGCGATAGCCGCTCCACAGGCTGAGCTCGTAGGCGATGCGGTCGCGGACGATCCGGGTGGAGGCGATCCACGGCAGGGCGGAGAAGACGAGCAGGACGAGCACCGCCACGACGGCGAATGCTGCCAGACCTTTCCTCACCGTCAGGATTTGCATGCCGCCTCACCGCCTGCCGATGCCGCCCGCGGCGCATCGAGTCACGCTAAACAATACGCCGGTCACCGGCATTTCAAGCTTTTATGGCCGGGCAATGGCGGTTTCCAACAAAGGGAATCGTATTTTCGCCACCTTGCCTTGGCGTGCGCGGAATGTTTAACCAAGCGCGGCAACAGCGCTTTTTTCCGGGAGGAGCCGCATGACCGACACCGCGCCGCTATGGAGCCCGTCCGCCGCGAGGATCGAGGCCGCGCCGATCAGCGCGTTCATCGCCGAGGCGGCGCGCGTCTCCGGCCGCCCGATCACCGACTACGACACGCTCCACGCCTGGTCGATCGAGGAGCGCGAGGCGTTCTGGCCGCTGGTCTGGGACTGGTGCGGTATCGTCGGCGAGCGCGGCGCGCGGGTGCTGGAGAACGGCGACCGGATGCCCGGCGCGCGCTTCTTCCCCGACGCGCGGCTGAACTTCGCCGAGAACCTGCTGAAGAAGTCCGGGCCGGGCGACGCCATCGTCTTCCGCGGCGAGGACAAGGTGGCGCGCCGCCTGTCGTGGGACGAGCTCGCCGCGCTCGTCTCGCGCCTGCAGCAGCTGTTCCGCGCCCACGGCATCAAGGCGGGCGACCGCATCGCGGCGATGATGCCAAACATGCCGGAGACGGTCGCCGCCATGCTCGCGGCCTCCTCGCTCGGCGCGATCTGGTCGTCCTGCTCGCCCGATTTCGGCGAACAGGGCGTGCTCGACCGCTTCGGCCAGATCGAGCCGTCGATCTTCATCGCGCCCGACGGCTACTGGTACGCCGGAAAGCGCATCGACGTCGCCGACAAGGTCGCCGCCGTGCTGGCGAAGATGCCCTCGGTGGGCGCGGCCTTCATCGTCGACTATCTCGGCGACGCGCGCCGGGTGGCCGACGGCGCCGCCAAGGCGCAGGCGCTCGCGGACGCGCTGGCGCCGTTCGAGGCCGCGCCGCTCGCCTTCGAGCGGCTGCCCTTCGACCATCCGCTCTACATCCTCTATTCCTCGGGCACGACCGGCATCCCGAAATGCATCGTCCATTCGGCCGGCGGCGTGCTGATCCAGCACGTCAAGGAGCACCGGCTGCACGCGGGCATCGAGGACGGCGACCGCTTCTTCTACTTCACCACCTGCGGCTGGATGATGTGGAACTGGCTGGTGACGGGTCTCGCCTCGGGCGCGACGCTCCTGCTCTACGACGGCTCGCCGTTCCATCCGGACGGGAACGTCATCTTCGATTTCGCCCGCGACGAGAAGATGACCTATTTCGGCACCTCGGCGATGTTCATCGACGCCGTCCGGAAGTCGGACCTGCGGCCGATCGAGACCCATGACCTTTCCTCGGTCAGGGTGATCTCCTCGACCGGCTCGCCGCTCGCGCCGGAGAACTTCCGCTTCGTCTATGACGGCATCAAGCGGGACGTGCACCTCGCCTCGATCTCGGGCGGCACCGACATCGTCGCCTGCTTCGTGCTCGGCGTGCCGATCAAGCCGGTGTGGATCGGCGAGATCCAGGGCGCCGGTCTCGGCATGGCGGTCGACGTCTACGACGACGACGCCCGCCCGGTGAAGGGCGAGAAGGGCGAGCTGGTCTGCACCAGGGCCTTCCCGTCGATGCCGCTGATGTTCTGGAACGACCCGGAGGGCGCCAAGTACCGCGCCGCCTATTTCGAGCGCTTCGACAACATCTGGTGCCACGGCGACTTCGCCGAGTGGACCGAACATGGCGGGATGATCATCTACGGCCGCTCCGACGCGACGCTGAACCCCGGCGGCGTGCGCATCGGCACGGCGGAGATCTACAACCAGGTCGAGCAGCTCGAGGAGGTCGCGGAGGCGATCTGCATCGGCCAGGACTGGGAAGGCGACGTGCGCGTCGTCCTCTTCGTCAGGCTCGCCGCCGGCGTCGCGCTCGACCCGGCGCTGGAGAGCAAGATCCGCTCGAAGATCCGCACCGGGGCCAGCCCGCGCCATGTGCCGGCCAAGATCGTTCCCGTCGCCGACATCCCGCGCACCAAGTCCGGCAAGATCACCGAGCTCGCCGTGCGCGACGTGGTGCATGGGCGCTCCGTCAAGAACAAGGAAGCGCTCGTCAACCCCGAGGCGCTGGAGCTGTATCGCGACATGCCCCAACTGCAGGACTGACGGCGGGATGGTTAAGCAACGGTAACGCGGAAATTTACCTCGTTTCCACGGCCCATGCCGATCGGTAAACCTGTAAACGTTCCGGCAAGGAATCGTTAAGGTCCGCCCACGATAGTCGTGGGTAACTTGAGGGAGACATCCGCTTCCGGCATCCCTCGGAGACGGATCGCTCAAGTCCCTGTGTACAGCCGAATTTTTCCTTACAGCGCCCCTCCGGGGCGCTTTTTCTTTGCACCGACGCGGTCCGGCGGTCGTTTCGGGCATGTAATAACTTGAATCGCAAACTCATGTATCGTACTCGTCGGCGATGGGGGAAATGCGCATCCGCCACGCCTGTGCGCGGATGCGGTTTCCCTCTTGTCTCGTTGCAGAACAGGAGCACAACGATGAAGAGATTTCTGGGAGGTTGCGTCGCGCTGGCCATGGCCCTGCCGGCAATGGCGCTCGCCGACGATCTGACGGTCTACTCGGGACGCGGTGAGGCGCTGGTCGGCCCCGTGATCGCGCAGTTCGAGAAGGATTCGGGCATCAAGGTCAACGTCCGCTACGCCGGCACCGCCGAGCTTGCCACCCTGCTCACCGAGGAAGGCGCGCAGTCGCCGGCCGACGTGTTCTGGGCGCAGGACGGCGGCGCCCTCGGCGCGATCACGCCGCTGTTCGCCGACCTGCCGGCCGAGGTGAACGACGGCGTCTCCGCCGAGTTCCGCAACGTCAACAACAAGTGGGCGCCGACCAGCGGCCGCTCGCGCACGCTGGTCTACTCGACCGAGCGGGTTCAGGAGGCCGACCTGCCGGCCTCGATCAACGACCTGACGGACGAGAAGTACAAGGGCCGCGTGGCCTGGGCCCCGACCAACGGCTCGTTCCAGGCCTTCGTCACCGCCTTCCGCGTCGCGCACGGCGACGATGCCGCCAAGGCATGGCTCGAGGGCATGATCGCCAACGAGGCCAAGGCCTACCGCAACAACGGCGCGCAGATCGAGGCGATCGCCAATGGCGAGGTCGATTTCGGCCTGGTCAACAACTACTATCTCGGCCGCTACATCGCCCGCGACTCCAAGTATCCGGTGGCGCAGACCCACTTCGGGGCCGGCGACATCGGCAACCTGCTCAACGTGGCCGGCGCCGGCATCGTCGCCGCCAGCGACAACCAGGACAACGCCCGCAAGTTCATCGACTACCTGCTGTCACCGGCGGCCCAGCAGTACATCACCACGCAGGGCAACGAGTATCCGGTGATCCCCGGCCTGATCGCCAACCCGACGCTGGAGCCGTTCGAGGAACTCCAGGAGCTCAGCCCCAAGGTCGACATCGACCAGATCTCCGACCTCGACGGCACGCTCGAGCTGCTGCGCCAGGTCGGCCTGCTCTGAGCCTCGCCGCCGAAACGATGCGGTCGCCCGGCACGCGGCGGCCCCCGCGTCTTATGCTCGCCCCCGCCCGCGGTGTGGGGG
>JAEZXF010000494.1 GCA_023419995.1 Pseudomonadota bacterium
CGCGTCGGGATCCTCGACGAGCCTGCGCGGGTCGAGCGCGCCGACGCCGACGAACAGGCTGCACAGGGCGAGGACGGCAAGCGACACCGCAGCGCCGGCCAGCAGCCGGATGGGCGCTGCGCTCCCGGCCATCAGTCGGCCGAGAAGGCCTGCGCGAGCGCGTCGAGCACCCGGACCGTTGCCGCCATGCCGCCGGCGGCGATGTAGAAGTCGGCGGCGGGCAGGTACACCACCTGCTGCTTCCGCCAGGCCGTGGTCGCCGCGACCAGCTCGTTGTCGAGCGTCGCGCGGGCGTTCGCCTCGCCGGAGCCGATGGCGGCGGCGCGGTCGAGCACGATCAGCCAGTCGGGGTTGGCCTCGCGGACGAACTCGAACGACACGGCCTCGCCGTGCTGGGCGGCGACGGCGGTCTCCGCAGCCGCCGCAAGGCCGAGCTCCCGGTGCAGCCAGCCGAAGCGGGATTCCGGGCCGTAGACCGAGATCTTCGGGCCGCTGGTCATCACGATCAGCGCGTTGCCCTTGCCGGCCATCGCGCCGCGAGCCCGCTCGACGGCCCGGTCGAGCCCGGCGACGAGGTCCGCCGCCTCCTTCTCCCGCCCGAACAGCTTGCCGTAGGCCAGCGTGTGGGCGCGGGCTTCCCCGATCATGTCCGCGCCGCTCAACGTCATGTCGATCGTCGGCGCGATCCGGGCGACGGAGTCGCGCTTGGCCGAGGAGCGCGCGCCGACGACGATCAGGTCGGGGCCGAGCGCGCTGAGCGCCTCCAGATCCGGCTCGAACAGCGTGCCGACCGCTTCCGCCCTGTCGGCGACGCCGGCGAGCTCGGGCAGGAACAGGTTGTCCGGCACGCCCGCGATCTCGACGCCGAGGCTGTCCAGCGTGTCGATGGCGGGGATGTCGTAGACCGCGACGCGCCTGGGCGGCGAGGCGATCTCGACGGGACCGCGCGCCGTCTCGATCTCGACGGCCCCTGCCACGCCAGCGGACGCCATGAGCGCCGCGGCGACGAACGCCCGCAGCCGCCTCATGCCAGGCTCTCCTGCCACGACATCGGGCCGAGGTTCTCCCTGAAGGCGAAGCGCAGCAGGTGCACCTCGATCACGTCCTGCGTCCGGGCGCGCTGGTCGCTGTCGGGGGCCTCGATCTCCACCGTCAGGCGCTCGGCGTCGGCGCGCAGGCGCGCGATGCCGAACGGGAAGCGGCACTCGCCGGCCTCCGGCACGAAGTCGACCGGGATCTTGTGTCGGAAATGCTTGCAGAGCTGCTGGAGATAGCGGCTCGCATGCTCGGTGTGGACGGTGGAGGAAGACTGGAACATGGGGGATTTTTCGTTTCTTGAGCTGTGCGCTCCAGTTATCGCGAAATCCCCGTTCCGGCAAGGTTTGTCGGCCGTCCTGCCCACATGGAGCGGGTTCACATATGCGGGATCGCCGCGGTCGCGCCCGCCCGGAAACGGACGAGGCCGCCTTCGATCCGCGCCCGCCCTTTCAGCGCGTCAGGCGATGGGGCGGCCACCACGTCGCGCGAGGCCCGTCGCCGCCGCAAGCGCTGCTGCGCATCGCCTGAGGCGCGTGGCGAAACGCGCCACGGCCTCCCTCCGGGCCGTGCCGCGGAGCCGGGCGGCGCGGCGGGCGTAGAAGTCGGTGTCGATCGAACCATCCGGCCGACGCCGGATGGCGGTGTCGGGGAGTTGGGTCACGGCACGGGCCTCGCGATGGTTGACGATGCGGCCAGCATGCGCCTGCCGTGGGCGGGGCGCTTGGCCGTCCCGTTGCGGATCTCCTGTCTTCTCCTTGCCTTCGCCTGACTTTTTCGCCGCCTCGATTTCCTCGGCTGCGCCGCATGGTATGATTTCGCCATGCGCTATCGGTTTGGCCCCTTCGAACTGGTGCAGGAAACCTGCGAGCTGCTCGCCGCGGGGCGGCTGCGCCCGGTCGAGCCGCAGGTGTTCGACCTTCTGTGCCAGCTTCTGCAGGCGCGCGACCGCGTCGTCAGCCAGGACGAGTTGATCGCCTCGGTGTGGAACCGGCGCATCGTGTCGGACGCCGCGGTCAGCGCCCGGATAAGCGCCGCCCGCGCGGCCATCGGCGACGATGGAAAGCGCCAGGAGTGGATCAGGACCATTCCGCGCCGGGGCTTCCGCTTCGTCGGCCCGGTCGAGGTGGCCGGCGGCGGCGGCCCGGCGGACGTGCCGGGCAGCGCGCCGGACGCGCAGCACCAGCGCATCGCCTTCTGCCGCTCCCGCGACGGCACGCGCATCGCCTATGCCACCAGCGGCAGCGGCTATCCGCTGGTGAGGGCGGGCCACTGGCTGACCCATCTGGAGCACGACTGGCACAGCCCGATCTGGCGGCCGATGCTCGACAGGGTGGGCCGGGGCTTCCGGCTGGTGCGCTACGACCAGCGCGGAAACGGCCTGTCGGACTGGGAGATCGCGGCGCCGTCGCTCGATCGCCTCGTGGACGATCTCGAAGCCGTCGTCGACGCTGCCGGGCTGGAGCGCTTCGCGCTCTACGGCACGTCGCAGGGCGCGCCGATCGCGGTCGCCTTCGCCTGCCGGCATCCGGAGCGGGTCAGCCATCTCGTGCTGCATGGCGGCTTCGAGACGGGGCGGCTGATCCGCCCGGACGCGGGCGAGCGGGCGCAGGCCGAAGCGATCCTGACCCTGATGCGGCACGGCTGGGGCAAGCCCGGCAGCGCCTTCATCGACGCCTTCGCCACGCTGTTCATCCCCGACGGAAACCGCGAGCAGATCGAATCGCTGGTCGAGCTGCAGCACCGGACGACCTCGCCGGAGAACGCGGTGGCGTTGCGCGCGATGGTCGACCGGCTCGACGTCAGCGATCGGCTGGAGAAGGTGGCGGCGCCGACGCTCGTCCTCCATTCCCGCCACGACGCCGTCCAGCCGCTCGACCAGGGCCGCCGGCTCGCCTCGCGGATCCCCGGCGCCGAATTCGTCCTCCTGGAGAGCAGGAACCACGTGGTTCTGCCGCATGAAGGGGCCTGGCCCGTCCTCTTCGAGCGGCTGGAGCGGTTCGTCCTCGGGGCGTCCCTTCCCGGGTGAGCCCGCCCGGCCGGGTTCCCGCGGCCGCATTATGGTTAGCGGTTCGTTAAGCAAAACCGGGGAAGTATCGGCGGGACCGTCCGAGGGATGTCGGCCGCCGAGGGCGGCTGGATGTCTCGACGGTCGATACCGGCGCAGCCCCCGGCAGAGGCGGGGCGCTTGCCGGCACGGCGTGGGAAACGGGGCGGCCGCAGCCCCGGATGCATGATGCGCTTCCCGCGCCCCGGCTCCTGCAAGCGGGTCATGTCTCATCCCATTTCGCGCCCGCGGGCGCGCCGGCGGGGCCTCGGTTCCCGTCCCGGCGCGATGCGGCCGGCGGATGGAGCCGCGGCCGCGCTGGCCCGCCTTCGTCCGGAAGTGGCATCAAGGGTCTTATCGGGCTGGGAGCGCCGTTCGTGACTTCGATCATCCCCACACTCACCGTCAGCGCGATCCGGTCCCTGTCGACCGCGGCCATCGCCGCGCTCACCACCGACGAC
>JAEZXF010000506.1 GCA_023419995.1 Pseudomonadota bacterium
CCTGTGGACGGCGCGGGCATCCTGTGGATCACGGGAAAGTTCGCCGATTGAATCGGCGGTGATGCATCCAGGTCAGCGCGCAACGGCCATTGTTCTGATACCGACAGGCGGGATCGAATCGGGGATATCATGGCGGAAGCGGCAAGAAAGTTCGGCACGGTGGCGGCGGAGACGCCGCTCTATCGCGAGGCGCCGAACAACATCGAAGCGGAGCAGGCGCTGCTCGGCGCCATGCTGGTCAACAACGACGCCTTCTACCGCGTCTCTGACTTCCTCAAGGCGAGCCATTTCTACGAGCCGCTGCACAGAAAAATCTTCGAGGTTTCGGCCGAACTGATCCGCATGGGCAAGATGGCCAATCCGGTGACGATCAAGACCTTCCTGCCGGCTGAGGAGTAGGTCGGCGACATGACGGTGGCGCAGTATCTCGCCCGCCTTGCCGCCGAGGCCGTCACCGTCATCAACGCCGCCGACTACGGCCGCGCCATCTACGACCTCGCCACGCGGCGCGCACTGATCACCGTCGGCGAGGACATGGTCAACATCGCCTACGACGCGCCCGTCGACATGGGGCCGCAGGACCAGATCGAGGACGCCGAGCGGCGGCTGTTCGAGCTGGCCGAGACCGGGCGCTACGACGGCGGCTTCGAGAGCTTCAACGACGCGGTCAAGACCGCGATCGACATGGCGGCGGCGGCCTACAAGCGCGACGGGCACCTTTCCGGCATCGCCACCGGGCTGAGCGACCTCGACCGGCGCATGGGCGGCCTGCAGCCTTCCGACCTGATCGTGCTCGCCGGCCGCCCCGGCATGGGCAAGACGTCGCTCGCCACCAACATCGCCTTCAACATCGCCGCGTCCTACGAGCCGGAGCAGCAGGCCGACGGGTCGTTCAAGGCGAAGAACGGCGGCGTGATCGGCTTCTTCTCGCTCGAAATGTCGGCCGAGCAGCTCGCCACCCGCATCATCTCCGAGCAGGCGGAGGTGCCCTCCTCGAAGATCCGGCGCGGCGACATGACCGAGGCCGACTTCGAGAAGCTGATCCTGTGCACCCAGACCCTGCAGAAGATCCCGCTGTTCATCGACTCGACCGGCGGCATCTCCATCGCCCAGCTCGCCGCCCGCTCGCGCCGCCTGAAGCGCCAGCGCGGGCTCGACGTGCTGGTGATCGACTATATCCAGCTGATGCAGGGCACGAGCGCGCGCGCCTCGCAGAACCGCGTGCAGGAGATCACCGAGATCACCACCGGGCTGAAGGCGCTGGCCAAGGAGCTGTCGGTGCCGATCATCGCGCTATCGCAGCTGTCGCGCCAGGTCGAGAGCCGCGACGACAAGCGGCCGCAGCTCTCCGATCTTCGCGAATCCGGCTCGATCGAGCAGGACGCCGACGTGGTGCTGTTCGTCTATCGCGACGAGTACTACCTGCAGAACAAGGAGCCGGAGGAAGGCACCCCGGAATACGAGGAGTGGCGGCAGAAGTACGACCGGGTGAAGGGCAAGGCCGAGGTCATCATCGCCAAGCAGCGCCACGGCCCCACCGGCATGGTCGAGCTGGCGTTCGAGGGCCAGTATACCCGCTTCTCCGATCTGGCCGACGAGAGCCGGATGCCGGAACGGTTCGAATAGCCGCATGAGCGACTGGCTCCCCTTCGTCCCCGACGCGACGCATGACGGCGTCGACCCGCGCATCGCCGGCGGCCGCCTGACGGTCGACCTCGACGCGCTCGTCGCCAACTACCGCCTGCTCCAGCAGCGGGCCTCGCCCGCGCGCGTCGCCGGCGTGGTCAAGGCCGACGCCTACGGGCTCGGCGCCGCGCGCGTCGGCAAGGCGCTGTGGCGCGCGGGGTGCCGCACCTTCTTCGTCGCCCTGCCGCAGGAAGGCATCGCGCTGCGCGCCGTGCTGCCGGACGCCGAGATCTACGTCCTCAACGGCACGTTCGGGCCGGAGGCCGCGCCCGCCTTCGCCGCGCACCGGCTGATGCCGGTCGTCGGCTCGCAGGCCGACATCTCCTGCTGGGAGGCGTTCGGCTGGAACGACGGCGCGACGCCGCGCCCGTGCGCCATCCATGTCGACACGGGGATGAACCGGCTCGGCCTGACGCTCGAGGAGGCCTTCGCCTTCGCCGACGACAACGCGCTGACCGGCGCGCTGACGCCGCGGCTGCTGATGAGCCACCTCGCCTGCGGCGACGACCCGGACCATCCGCTCAACCGGAAGCAGAACGAATCCTTTCAGGCGGGTAGGGCGGCTTTCGACGGCATCGATTCAAGCCTTTCAAACTCGGCCGGAATCTTCCTCGGGCCGCAGTTCGCCTTCGACCTCGTGCGGCCGGGCATCGCGCTCTATGGCGGGCAGCCGTTCAACGGCGGCGTCAATCCGATGCGGCAGGTGGCGACGCTCGAGGCGCGGGTGGTGCAGGTGCGCCGCGCCAGCGCCGGCGAGACGGCGAGCTACGGCGCCCACGGCGCGATCGCCCGCGATGCGGTCATCGCCGTCGTCTCGACGGGCTATGCCGACGGCTACCAC
>JAEZXF010000490.1 GCA_023419995.1 Pseudomonadota bacterium
TGCGGCCGGTGAAGCCGTCGCGCACGCCCTCGAGGCAGTCGCGGCGGAAGGCCTCCTCGTCGCGGAAGTTCGGGAACACGGTGTCGAGGGCCGCGACCTCGGCGGCCGAGGCGGCGAGGATGGTCGCGACGCGCGCGAAGCGGAACACGTCCGTGTAGCGGCCGCTCTCGTCGCGCGTCGCCGCCGCGCCGATCTCGGCCGAAAGGTCCTCGGCGCCCCATGTCAGGCCGGAAAGGCGCTCGCTCGCGCCGGCATAGGTGGCGGCGGCGAGCACCCCGGCCGGCGTTTCGGTGATGATCGGCAGGATCCGCGTCCTGCCGTCCTCGATGCCGGCTTCCGCCTCGTGGACGCGCAGCCTGACCGCGAGGCGCGCCACGTCCTGGCCGCTGTTCGACTTCGGCAGCATGATGCCCGCCGGCCCCGCCTTCATCACCGCCGCGAGGTCGTCGTCGGTCAGGCCGGTCGACAGGTCGTTGACCCGGACATAGAGCAGCGGGCCGGCCTTGGCCGTGGCGGCGAACTCGGCCGTCAGCCGCCGCGCCGTCTCCTTGTTGCCGGCGGCGACGGAATCCTCGAGGTCGATGATGAGCGCGTCGGCGCCCGATTCCATGCCCCTGGCGAGCTTCCTTTCCGAATCTCCGGGGACGAACAGCAGCGAGCGCATCAGGCGGCGGGCCTCTTCTGCACCATCGTCTGGCGCACGCAGCGCGCGACGAGGTTGCCATGCTGGTTGTAGGCGCGATGCTCCATCTCGACCACGCCGCGGTCCGGCTTCGACCTCGAATCGCGCACCGAGACGATCTCCGTCTCGACGCGGATCGTGTCGCCGTGGAACACCGGGTGGGGGAAGGTGGTGTCGGTCATGCCGAGATTGGCGACGATGGTGCCGAGCGTCGTGTCGTGCACCGAGATGCCGATCATCAGCCCCAGCGTGAACAGCGAGTTGACCAGCGGCTTGCCCCACTCGCTCTTCGCCGCATAGTCGAAGTCGATGTGCAGCGGCTGCGGGTTCATCGTCATCACCGAGAACAGCACGTTGTCGCTTTCGGTGACCGACCGCGTCAGCGGATGGCGGATCACTTGCCCGACCGAGAACTCCTCCAGATACAACCCTGCCACGCCGCGTCCTCCCTGCCGCCGGCGGTCATGGCTGACGGCCGGTTAAGATTCATGGTGAACCGTTCGTAAACCATTTTTCTCTAGCGTCCAGACCACATCAGCTTCGGGTGGGCGCCCATGATCGTCAGGCACTTCCTCAAATGGATCGGCAATGCGCGCGTCGGCGAACGCGCCGCGGCTGCTGGCGCGCTCGCCCGGGCGCTTCTCGATCACCAGATCGCGTTCGAGGACCGCTGCGAGGCCGAGGCTGCGCTGACGCTGCTGCTCGACGACCCGTCGCCCAAGGTGCGCGCCGCGCTGGCCGAGGCGATGTCGATGAGCCGCCACGCGCCGCCGCAGATCGTCGCCGCGCTCGCCTCCGACCAGGACGAGGTCGCGGCCTGCGTGCTCGTCCGTTCGCCGCTCCTGACCGACGTCGACCTGATCGACCGGGTGGCCGCGTCTCGCCCCTCCATCCAGGCGCTGATCGCGTCGCGCCCGCTGGTGTCGATGAGCCTGTCGGCCGCCATCGCCGAAGTCGGCGCACTGGAGGCCTGCCTGGTCCTCGCCCGCAACGGCGGGGCCGAGATCGCCTCGCTGTCGTTCCGCCGCATGGCCGAGCGCTTCGGCCACGAGGCCGTGCTGCGCGAGGCGCTGCTTTCCGATCCGCGCCTGCCGGGCGACTGCCGCCACATGCTGCTGGTGGCGCTGGGCGAGGCGCTGCGCCAGGCGCCGCTGGTGCGCGCGCTGATGGGTGCCGCCCGCGCCGAGCGCGTCACGCGCGAGGCCTGCGTCCGCGCGTCGCTGACGCTGATCGAGCACACGCCCGCGGCCGAGCATGCCGCGCTGATCGAGCACCTGCGTCTGCGCGGCGAGCTGACGGCGGGCTTTCTCCTGCGTGCCGTCGCGCACGGCAAGGTGGATTTCCTCGGCTCGGTGCTGATGACGCTCTCCGGCCATTCCGAGGCGCGGGTGAGGGCGATCCTCTCCTCCGGCCGCGACGTCGCCGTCACCTCGCTGTTCGGCGCCTCTGGGCTGGCGAAGCCGCTCCACGGCGTGTTCCTGCGGGCGCTGAAGGTCTGGCGCGAGGTGGCCGCCGGTCGCCGCGTCGCCGGCGCGCAGGAGGTGAGCTGGCTGATGCTGAACGAGATCGGCGCCGCGCCCGGCCCGCCGGGCCCGACCGAGAGCGACCGCGAGGCCGCCGCGCTGATCAAGGCGATCCACCTCGAGGCGCTGCGCGAGAACGCGCGCGAGCACGCGCTGGCCATCGCCGCCGCCTGACGGCCGGATCCTATCCCGAAAATCCCGCCTATTTCAGCGTGTAGGCCGCCATCACCATGTCGACCATGGGGCGGCGCACCATGCCCCATGCCTCGTAGGTGACCGCGTCGATCGGCACGCGCACCAGCTCGACCACGCCGGAATGGCGCGGGTCGGCGACGATCGCGCGGAACAGCGCCGCGACATCGGCCTCCGGCCCTTCAAGGATCTGGCAGACGCGGCGCTCCTCAAAGGCCAGCACGCCCGTTATGCCATGCGCCTTGTTGAAGGCGGCGGCCCTGTCGACCAGCGCGGCGATGTCCGGTTCGGTTATCTCGGGCTGGAGCGTCGACACGTAGACGATGCGAAGGGGCATGCGGGCTCCCGGGAGGGTTGGCCTCCGGTCAGATATCCAGTTCCTCGACGAACTCGGCCCGCTCCTGGATGAAGCGGAAGCGGGCCTCGGGCTTGGTGCCCATCAGCGATTCGACCGACGCCTTGGTCGCCGCCTCGTCGTCGATCACCTCGACGCGCAGCAGAGTGCGGCGCTTGCGGTCCATCGTCGTTTCCTTGAGCTGGGCCGCCATCATCTCGCCGAGGCCCTTGAAGCGCCCGATCTCGACCTTGCCGCGGCCTGTGAATTCCGTCCTGAGCAGCTCGTCCTTATGGGCGTCGTCGCGCGCGTACATCACCTTGCCGCCCTGGCTGATGCGGTAGAGCGGCGGCACGGCCATGTAGAGGTGGCCGCCGCGGATCAGCTGCGGCATCTCCTGGTAGAAGAAGGTCATCAGCAGCGAGGCGATGTGGGCGCCGTCGACGTCGGCGTCGGTCATGATGACGACGCGGTCGTAGCGCAGATCCTCGTCGCGGTACTTCGAGCGCGTGCCGCAGCCCAGCGCCTGGACGATGTCGCCGATCTGCTGGTTGGCCGTCAGCTTGTCGTGGCCGGCGCTGGCGACGTTGAGGATCTTGCCCCTGAGCGGCAGCACCGCCTGGCTGGCGCGGTCGCGCGCCTGCTTGGCCGAGCCGCCGGCCGAATCGCCTTCGACGATGAACAGCTCCGCGCCCTGCGCCGCCGTCTGCGTGCAGTCGGCGAGCTTGCCGGGCAGGCGCAGCTTGCGCACGGCCGACTTGCGGCTGACCTCCTTCTCCTGCCGCCGGCGCAGCCTTTCGTCGGCGCGCGCGATCACCCAGTCGAGGAGCTTGCCGGATTCCGCCGGGTTGTCGGCGAGCCAGTGGTCGAAGGCGTCGCGGATCGCCGTCTCGACGATGCGCTGGGCCTCGACGGTCGCCAGCCGGTCCTTGGTCTGGCCGACGAACTCGGGCTCGCGGATGAACACGGAGAGCATGCCGGCGCCCGAGATCATCACGTCCTCCGACGTGACGATCGCCGCGCGCTTGTTGCCGACGAGGTCGGCATAGGCCTTCAGCCCGCGTGTCAGCACGTTGCGGAGGCCCATCTCGTGGGTGCCGCCCTCCGGCGTCGGGATGGTGTTGCAGTAGGAATTGACGAAGCCGTCCCCGCCATACCAGGTCACGGCCCATTCGAGCGAGCCGTGGCCGCCCTGCTTCTCGCTCTTGCCGGAGAAGATCTCGCGCGTGACCTGGAACTCGGAGCCGAGCTGGGCGGCGAGATAGTCCTTCAGCCCGCCGGGGAAGTGGAAGACGGCCTTCGCCGGCGTCTCGTCCTTCTCCGACAGAAGCGCGGGGTCGCACGACCAGCGGATCTCGACGCCGCCGAACAGGTAGGCCTTGGAGCGGGCCATGCGGTAGAGCCGCGCCGGCTCGAACTTCGCCGCCTTGCCGAAGATGTCGGCGTCGGGGTGGAAGCGCACCGTGGTGCCGCGACGGTTGTGCACGTCGCCGAGGTTCTCTAGCGGTCCCTGCGGGACGCCGCGCGAGAAGCGCTGGCGATAGAGCTTCCGCCCGCGCGCCACCTCCACCTCGAGCATGTCGGACAGCGCATTGACCACGGAGACGCCGACGCCGTGCAGGCCGCCCGACGTCTCGTAGACCTTGGAGTCGAACTTGCCGCCGGCATGCAGCGTCGTCATGATGACTTCGAGCGCCGACTTGTCCCTGAACTTGGGATGCGGGTCCACCGGGATGCCGCGGCCGTTGTCGGTGACGGACAGGAAGCCGTCGGCGTCGAGCTCGACCTCGATGAAGGTGGCATGCCCGGCCACCGCCTCGTCCATCGAATTGTCGATGACCTCGGCGAACAGGTGGTGCAGCGCCTTCTCGTCGGTGCCGCCGATATACATGCCCGGCCGGCGCCGCACCGGCTCCAGCCCTTCCAGAACCTCGATGTCGGCCGCGCTGTAGCCGTCGCTGCCGTCGCGGGCGGCAGGCTGCGGCCGCGCCCTGGCGGCCTCGACCAGCGGATCGGCGGGACGCACCGGCTGCGCCGGGCGGGCCGGCTGTTCTGCAATCGAGAAAAGGTCGTTCGAGTCGTCCATGAAACCCCGTTGTCCGCATTGCCGCGAATCGCCTGCGATACTGCCACGCCTGACGGGCCAGCGCGACCGCGTTCGTGTTCCGTTCGGTGCGAGCCGCTTTCTGTCCCCGGCTTTGGACAGTTTTATGGCTTGCGGTGAGGAGGGGTTAACCAGCCGGCAGGAAAGCCGCGCCGTTTGCTGCGCCTGCTTCCCAATTGTTTAGATTTCGCGGCCAGCTTTCGTGCATCGCAAAAGAGTGCGGGCGCTGAGGGGGCCAAAGCGTGAGACGCAGAATAATCGCCATGATCGGCGTCGCCGCCGTATTCGGCGCGTTGTCGATCTTCGCCGCCGACATGTGGCTGCGCAGCCAGGCGTCCGCGCGCGTCGAGCCCGAGCGCGCCGCCGTGGAACCGGCCGCTCCGCGCGTCGAGTTCGGCACCATCGTCGTCGCGGCCGCGCCGCTGCGCTTCGGCATGGAGCTCGATGCCGCGCACGTCTCGGAGATCCCGTGGCCGGCCGATGCGCTGCCGCAGGGCGCGTTCGCCACCGTGTCGGCGCTGATGGCCGAGGGCGGCCGCGTGGTGCTGTCGCCGATCGAGCCGAACGAGCCGGTGCTGCTGACGAAGCTTTCGGGCGCCGGCGGCCGCGCCACGCTCTCCAACCTGCTGTCGCCCGGCATGCGGGCGGTGACCATCCGCACCGACGAGATCGCCGGCGTCGGCGGCTTCGTCACGCCCGGCGACCGGGTCGACGTCGTGATGACCCGCGACGCCGGCGCGATCTCCGAGGTGTCCGGCAACGCGCGCGGCGCGGCGGGCTCCACCATCGCCAGCGAGGTCGTGGTCGCCAACGCGCGCGTGCTGACCGTGGGGCAGGGCGCGGACGAGCGCGCCACCGCGCCGCAGGTCGTCGGCTCCGTCACCATCGAGGTCTCGGCCGAGGGCGCGCAGAAGGTGGCGCTGGCGCGCAATGTCGGCACGCTGTCGCTGTCGCTGCGCGCGGCCGGCGAGGACAGCGCCTCGCCGGACGGCGTCACCACCATCTCGGCCTTCGGCGGTTCGGTCGGTGCCGGCATTGCCGGCATGGCCGGCGGCCTCGCCGAGCGTGTGGCCGAGCGGGAGGAACCGAAACTCAGCACCGTGTTCGTCCGGCGGGGGACCGACGAGCCGCAGAGCTACCAGGTCGTTTCGCCGGAAGAGTGAGCGGCGGTCGGCAGGGGCTTATCGGGGATTGACGGGGGCAAGGAAATGACACGCAGCAACAGGCCCGGCCCGCAGGCGATGCGGGCGCCCAGCCGCCTGCGATACGTGCTGATCTTCGCGGCGGCCTTCGCGCTCGCCTTCGGCGGGGCCAGGCTCGCGCGCGCCAACGGCAATGCGGTCGAGCTCGCATCCGCCAAGCACGCGGTGGTCAAGGTCGCCAAGGGTAAGCCGCGCACCGTGCGCACCGGAAACGCCTTCTACGAGATCGTCGTCGGCGACCCCGACATCGCCAACGTGACGCCGCTGACGGACCGCTCCTTCTACGTGCTCGGCAACGCGCTGGGCACCACCGGCATCGCCCTCTTCGACGAGAACCGGCAGCTCGTCGCCACCCTCGATGTCGAGGTGACGCTGGATACCGACCGGCTCGCCAGCACGATCCGCGACTCGGTCCCCGGCACCAACATCAAGGTCGGGTCCGCCAACGGCCGGCTGGTTCTGTCGGGCTCGGCCGAGGATGCGGTCGCGGCCGAGAAGGCGAGCCGCATCGCCTCGCGCTTCTCCGGCGAGGAGGAGGTCATCAACTCGGTCGACATCTCGTCGTCGCAGCAGGTGCAGCTCAACGTCCGCTTCGTCGAGGTCACGCGCCAGGTCGGGCACGAGCTGAGCTCCAAGCTCGGCGTGTCCTACATGGGGCCGGGCGGGTCGGTGTCCTTCAACTCCGAGCCGCAGGCAACGGCCTCCACCGCCGTCAGCGACATCGTCGCCGGCTACACGTCGGGCCGCTTCTCGATCGATCTCGCCATCAAGGCGCTGGAGGATCGCGGCGTGGCGCGCCGGCTGGCCGAGCCGAACCTGATCGCGCGCTCCGGCGAGCGCGCCAGCTTCCTCGCCGGCGGCGAGTTCCCGATCCCGGTGTCGAGCCAGGAAGGCAAGGTCACGGTCGAGTACAAGAAATACGGCGTCAGCCTCGATTTCACCCCCACCGTGCTCAAGGGCGGGCTGGTCAGCCTCGAGATCGAGCCGGAAGTGTCCTCGATCGACGCCTCGGCCAGCTACCGCATCGGCGACATTGCCATTCCCGGCTTCGTCGTGCGCCGCGCCAAGACGTCGGTCGACCTGAAGAGCGGCCAGAGCTTCATGGTCGCCGGCCTGCTCCAGACCCAGAACGACCAGGTCGCACAGCGCCTGCCGGGCGTCAGCCGCCTGCCGGTGATCGGCGCGCTGTTCTCCTCCAAGGCCTACCAGCGGCGCGAGACGGACCTCGTCATCATCATCACGCCGCACCTGGTCAACCCGATGGACCCGACCAAGAAGCCGCGCACCCCGCACGACGGCGCCGTCGCGGCGAGCAACGCCGACTACTTCCTCGGCAATGTCGAGGAGGTGCGCCCGGACGGACGCCCCGTCGGCGCGCTCGCCGCCTACACGCCCGAGGCCGCTGCGGCGCTGCCCGCCTTCGGCCACTTCCTCGATCTGGAGTAGAGCGATGAGAACGCTGCCGGTCCTTCCCCTGCTGGCCGTCATCCTCGCCGGCTGCGCCAGCGAGGATGTCCTGCGCTACGACGGCGTCACCACCTCCGCCGGCGATGCCGCCGCCGCCAACACCGTCATGCAGATGGCCGATCCGTGGCCGCGCGGCGTCGAGAACACGCGCCTGCGCACGCCGGCCGTCCGCAAGCCCGCCGCGATCCCGGTCAAGGAGACCCCGAAATGAGCGCGGCGCCCCATCGCATCGTCCTCGTCTCGCCCGACAGCGCCTTCGCGCAGGAGGTGCGCTCGGCGCTCGCCGCGTCCGAGGGGCTCGAGCTGACGACGGTCGAGACCGGCATCACGGAGCTGCGCGGCGAGCTGCAGGAAGCCGAGTTCGGCGCCGTGGTGGTCGACATGGACGCCTCGCGGCTCGACGAGATCGAGGCGTTGCAGCGCATCATGCGCCGACTCGACGGCCGTGCGCAGGTCGTCGTCATCACGCGCGAGTTCAACGCCGCCGCCGTGCGCATCCTCGTCCAGCTCAAGGTCGCCGACTTCCTCGTCAGGCCGGTCGCCGTCGCCGACCTCGTGCGTTCGTGTCTGCGCGCCCTGCAGGGGCCGGGCAGGGCGGAGAACGCGGATTCGCAGATCTACACCTTCATGCCGGCGGCCGGCGGCGTCGGCGCGACCACGCTGGCGCTCCAGGCAGCGTGGCAGCTTCACCACTCGCTGTCGCGCCCGGCCTCGACCTGCATCGTCGACCTCAACTTCCAGCAGGGCTCCTGCGCCGAATATCTCGACCTCGAGCCGCTGTTCGACCTCGCCGAAGTCGAGAACCAGCCCGAGCGCCTCGACCGCCAGCTTCTCGACATCATGCTGTCGAAGCACGAGAGCGGCCTGTGCCTGCTCGCCGCGCCGACCCGGCCGGCCGAGATGCGCTCCTTCGACACCGACGTCGTCGTGCGCATGCTCGATCTGGTCTCGGCCTATTTCGACAACGTGGTCATCGACCTGCCGCGCACCTGGTTCCCGTGGACGCCGACCGTGCTCCTCGGCTCGAACCGGCTCTACATCGTCGCCGAGATGACCGTGCCGTGCCTGCGCCACACCCAGCGCCTGATCCGCTCCATCCACGACACCGTGGGCAGGGAGGTCGAGCCGCAGGTCATCGTCAACCGCTTCGAGCCGCGGGCGATGGCGAACGGCGTCCGCCAGGCCGACGTCGAGGCCGTGCTGGAGGGCCATTTCGCCGGCGGCGTCGCCAACAACTACAAGCTGGTGCGCGAGGCCGTCGACCGCGGCGTGCCGCTCCAGGCGATCGACCCGGCGGCGAACGTCGTCCGCGACCTGAAGCGCATCATCCTGCCCGAGGAGGCGGGCGCGGCGGAGAAGAAGAGGCCGCTGTTCTCGCTGCCGTTCAGGCGCAAGACGGCCTGAGCCGGGGAGACTGCCGCATGTCCGCCAGCCGCTTTTCCACCCTCCAGGCCCGCGCCGCGCAGGCGCCGAGGACAAGCCGTGCCAACGAGCGGGAGGTGGTCGTCGCCATCCCCAACGCCCGCAAGCCCGAGGCCGAGACGAAGCAGCCCGAGCAGGGCAAGACCTCCAACCGGGTGCTCGACGCCCGCATCCGCATCCACCGCATGCTGATCGAGGAGATCAACCTCGTCGCGCTCGAGCGGCTGCCCAAGGACGAGATGCGCCGGCAGGTGCAGGATTTCGTCTCCGAGAAGACGCGCGAGGAGCGGCTGGCGATCAACGTCGCCGAGCTCGAGGCACTGGTGGACGACATCGTCGACGAGATGGTCGGCCTCGGCCCCCTCGAGCCGCTGCTCAAGGACCCGACCATCAACGACATCCTCATCAACGGCCACGAGAACTGCTTCGTAGAGCGGCGCGGCAAGCTGGAGAAGATCCACGTCCCGTTCAAGGACGAGGCGCACCTGCTCAGGATCATCAACAAGATCGTCGCCGCCGTCGGCCGCCGCGTCGACGAGAGCCAGCCCATGGTCGACGCGCGCATGCTCGACGGCTCGCGCTTCAACGCCGCGATCCGCCCGATCGGCGTCGACGGGCCGCTGGTCTCGATCCGCAAGTTCTCCAAGAACAAGCTCGGCCTGCACAAGCTGGTCGAGTTCGGCGCGATCACCCAGACCATGGCCGAGGTGCTGGCGGCGGCCGTCTACTCGCGCAAGACCACGATCATCTCCGGCGGCACCGGCACCGGCAAGACGACGATGCTGAACGCGCTGTCGGCCTTCATCCCGGAGGACGAGCGCCTCATTACCATCGAGGACGCTGCCGAGCTTCAGCTCCAGCAGCCGCACGTCGCGCGCATGGAGACGCGGCCCGCCAACATCGAGGGCCACGGCGAGATCCGCCAGCGCGACCTCGTCAAGAACGCGCTGCGCATGCGACCCGACCGCGTCATCCTCGGCGAGTGCCGCGGCGAGGAGGCCTTCGACATGCTGCAGGCCATGAACACCGGCCACGAGGGATCGATGGCGACGATTCACGCCAACACGCCGCGCGACGCCATCTCCCGCCTCGAGCAGATGCTGGGCATGACCGGCATGCCGATGACGGTCGCCTCGATCCGCTCGCAGATCGCGTCGGCGCTCGACATCATCGTGCAGCTCACCCGCCTTGCTGACGGCAAGCGCAAGGTCACCAGCGTCGCCGAGGTCACCGGCATGGAGGGCGACGTCATCCAGATGCAGGAGATCTTCCGCTTCGTGCGCACCGGCACCGACACCGACGGCCGCATCATCGGCCATTTCGAGGCGACGGGCATCCGCCCGCGCTTCCTCGAGGACCTGAAGGCGATGGGCATCGAGTTCCCCGGCAAGTATTTCGAGCCGGGCCGGCCGCAGGAGTGACGCGCGGATGGACGTGCTTCACCTGATCTATTTCGGCGCTGCCCTGACCGGCATTCTGGTCGCCGAGGCGGTCTACCTGCTCCTGGCGGGCCGGGGCGAGAAGCGCGTCGCCATCAACCGGCGCATGCACCTCCAGGAAAAGAAGCTGACCCAGCAGCAGGTGCTGGTGCAGTTGCGCAAGGAGCGCGGCGTCGAGGGCGGCCGCCTGTTCTCGCTCGACGGCCTGCGGCGGCTGCGCACGCAGTCCGGCCTCGTGATGCCGATGCCGAAGTTCCTCGCCTTCACCTCGGCCGCGTCGCTCGGGCTGATGCTCGGCCTTTCCTGGCTCGGCCTGTCGCTTCGCGTGGCCATCCTCGCCTGGCCGGCGGCGTGCCTCGTCGTCCCGGTGATGACGCTGCGCTTCATGCGCTCGCGCCGGCACAAGCTGTTCGGCATCCAGCTCCCCGAGGCGCTGGAGCTGATCACGCGCTCGCTCAAGGCCGGCCATCCCGTGCCGGTGGCGATCGCGATGGTCGCGCGCGAGATGCCCGATCCGATCGGCACGGAGTTCGGCCTCGTCGCCGACGAGGTCACCTACGGCTCCGACCTCGTCACCGCGCTGCATGCGATGTACCAGCGCGTCGGCCACGAGGACCTGCCGCTGTTCGTGACGGCGGTGTCGATCCAGGCGAGCTCCGGCGGCAACCTGCGCGAGATCCTCGACGGGCTGTCGGCCGTCATCCGCGAGCGCGGCAAGCTCAAGCGCAAGGTGCGCTCGATCTCCACCGAGGGTCGCATGTCGGCCTACATCCTCACCGCCGTGCCGGCGCTTCTCGGCGCCGGCATCATGGTGCTGATGCCGGAGTTCTACAGCGACGTCTGGGAGGAGCCGCTGACCTGGTATCTGCTCGGCGGGTCCATCGCCTGGCTGATGCTGGGCAATTTCATGATGTTCAAGATGGCGAGCTTCAAGTTCTGACGATGGCCGGGCTGGCGGACTATCTCGGAAGTGTCGACCTCCTGCCGCTGATGATGCCGGCGGCGGGGCTGCTGCTTCTCGCCGGCGGCGTGGCCGCCGCATGGCCGCTGCTGGCGGGCGACGGCCGGCGCGAGGTGAAGCGCCGCCTGAAGCTGGACGCGGAGCGCGTCGACAGCCGGCCTGCGACGAAGGAACGCGGCGCGGCCAGCGTCGTGCGCGAGCGGGCCGCGCGTTCCGCCCACGACTTCTACGCCAAGGCCGATCCCGAGAACGTCGCCCGGCTGCGCCTGCGGCTCATCCAGGCGGGATACATGGACCCCGGCGCGGTCGGCCTGTTCTTCCTCG
>JAEZXF010000498.1 GCA_023419995.1 Pseudomonadota bacterium
CGACGATGGGGCGGGGCATGGCGGGTCCGGTGGCAATCCTGTGGGGCGCCCTGCGATACCCCTTGCGGCAGGCGGTAGCAAGCGTGCGCAACAGGGACTTTGCCGGACGCCGCAAAGCTGGTAGGACGCCGCAGGACTTTCAGGGCAGGACAGATGGACGCCAGACAGTTGAAGATCGAGGCCGCGCGCGTCGCGCTCTCCCATGTCGAGGACGGGATGCGGCTCGGCATCGGCACCGGCTCCACGGCCGAGGAGTTCGTGCGGCTGCTGGCTGCCCGCATCGGCGAGGAAGGACTTTCCGTGCGCGGCGTGCCGACCTCGGAGCGCACGGCCGACCTGTGCCGCGCGCTCGGCGTGCCGCTGGCGACGCTGGAGGAACTGCCCGAGCTCGACCTGACGGTCGACGGCGCCGACGAGGTCGATTCCCGCCTGTCGCTCATCAAGGGCGGCGGCGGCGCGCTGCTGCGCGAGAAGATCGTCGCCGCCGCCTCGTCGCGGATGGTGGTGATCGCGGATTCGTCCAAGGTGGTGGAGACGCTCGGCCGCTTTCCGCTGCCGGTCGAGGTGAACCCGTTTGGCCTCAGGGCCACCGAGATCGCCATCGCCAAAGCGGCCGCGCGCCTCGGCCTCGAGGGCCCACTCGCCCTCAGGATGGCCGGCGACGCACTGTTCGTCACCGATGGCGGCCACTACATCATCGACGCATCTTTTGGCCGCATTCCCGATACACAAGCGCTCAGCGATGCTCTCCACGCCATTCCGGGCGTGGTCGAGCACGGTCTGTTTCTCGGCTTGGCGGACGCTGCGATCATCGCGGACGCCGGCGGCGTGAAGACGTTGCGCGCCGCAAGCTAACTCAAGGGGTTTCTTCGCTCATGAACTTCGCCACCAGCTCCCGCCGCCTTGTTGCCGCCTTCGGCGCGTTCGCGCTCGCGACGGCCGCCGTCCTGCCCGCCGCCGCGCAGGACATCGCCGAATCCCATCTGACTGCCGCGCGCTCCGTCGTCGCGGCGCTGCGCGCCACCGAGGAATTCGACGTGATCCTGCCCAGCGCGGCGCAGGCGCTGAAGAGCGAGCTGATCCAGAAGAACCCCGACCTCCAGGCGCTCATCATCGAGGTCGTCGACCAGACCGCCATCACGCTCGCCGCCCGCCGCGGCGATCTCGAGCGCGAGGCCGCGACCATCTACGCCCGCACCTTCTCGGAGGCGCAGCTCAACGAGGTCGCCACCTTCTACAATTCGGAGACGGGCAAGAAGCTCCTCGCCGACAGCCCCATCGTCATGCGCGAGGTCTACGGCGCGGCCGAGATCTGGCAGCGCGGCATCGCGCGCGACCTGGCCCAGCAGGTGGGCGAGGAGCTTGCCAAGCGTGCCGGGGCGGTCCAGCCGCAGCAGGGCGAGGTGCCGCAGGCCGAAGGGACCACCCCGCAGCAGTAAGGCCTGCTCGTCGGAACGGATCGTGAAGCCCGGCCTTCGTGCCGGGCTTTCCTTTTGCGGCCCGAATGCATAGGTGTGGCGCATCGTTTCACGGACCGGAGCCCGCCATGCCTGAATTCGATTACGACCTCTTCGTTATCGGCGGCGGCTCGGGCGGGGTGCGCGCCGGCAGGCTGGCGGCGGCGATGGGCAAGCGCGTCGCCATCGCCGAGGAATACCGGTTCGGCGGCACCTGCGTGGTGCGCGGCTGCGTGCCCAAGAAGCTCTTCGTCTACGCCTCGCAGTTTCCCGAGCATTTCGAGGACGCGGCGGGCTATGGCTGGACGGTCGGCGAGACGCGGTTCGACTGGCCGACGCTGATCGCCAACAAGGATCACGAGATCGCCCGGCTGGAGGCGATCTACCGCCGCGGGCTGGAGAATGCCGGGGCCGAGATCGTCGAGAGCCGCGCCGTGCTCGAGGGGCCGCACACGGTCCGCATCGTCGACGGCGGCCGCACCGTCACCGCCCGCCACATCCTCATCGCCACGGGCGGTCGGCCGAGCCCGCACCCCGCGCTGCCCGGCGTGGAGCACACCATCACTTCGAACGAGGCGTTCCATCTGCCGACGCTGCCGAAGGCCATCGCCATCGCCGGCGGCGGCTACATCGCGGTCGAGTTCGCCAACATCTTCCACGGCCTCGGCGTCGAGACGGTGCTGGTCTACCGCGGCAAGGAGATCCTCGGCCGGTTCGACATGGACATGCGGCGCGGCCTGCACGCCGCCATGGAGGCCAAGGGCATCCGCATCGTCACCCAGGCCATCGCCCACGGCGTCGAGAAGCGCGGCGACGGGCGGCTCGACGTGACGCTGTCGACGGACGAGGTGCTGACCGTCGACCAGTTCATGCTGGCCATCGGCCGCACCCCGAACACCGAGGGCCTGGGGCTGGAGGCGGCCGGCGTCGAGACGGGCGCCACCGGCGAGATCGTCGTCGACGACTGGTCGCGCACCAATGTCGGGCACATCTACGCCATCGGCGACGTCAACAACCGGGTGCAGCTGACGCCGGTGGCTATCCACGAGGCCATGTGCTTCGTCGACACCGTCTATCGCGACAAGCCGACGAAGCCCGACTTCGACGCCATCGCCACCGCCGTCTTCTCGCAGCCCGAGATCGGGACGGTCGGGCTTTCCGAGGACGAGGCGACGAAGCGCTTCGACGAGCTGGAGATCTACCGGGCCGAGTTCCGCCCGATGCGCCACACGCTGTCCGGCCGGCAGGAGCGGATGATCATGAAGCTGGTGGTCGATGCCGCGACGCGGCGCGTCCTCGGCGCACACGTCCTGGGGCCCGATGCCGGCGAGATGGCGCAGCTTCTCGGCATCGCCGTCAAGGCGCGGCTGACCAAGGACGATTTCGACGCCACCATGGCCGTCCACCCGAGTGCGGCGGAAGAGCTCGTCACCATGTACCAGCCGAGCTACCGGGTGCGGAACGGCGAGCGGGTTTAACGGGTCGCATCAGCGTCGCTCGCCGAGCGTCATCGGCCTGCCTTCCAGCAGCCAGTCCACCAGCGGCGGCCACAACGTTCCGGCGAAGCGCGAGCGGAAGAAGCCGAGATGGCCGATCGGTGCGCCGCCGCCGTCCTGCGGCGAGATCCAGCGCTGCTCGACCGCGGCGTTGGGGTGGCGGGACACGAAATCCTCCATCCCGCGCGGCGTTCCCCACCGGTCGTCGGTCAGGCCGATGGCGAGGAGGGGCAGGCGCACCTCGTTGAAGCGCGCCGTCTCCGTGAGCGCGCGGTCGCTGAAGAAATAGGCCTTCATCCGGCACCAGCGTGCCCAGTCGCGCAGGCAGGAAGACGGGATCGGCTCGCCGATGCCGAGCCAGCGCGGCGTGTCGCGGTAGAGGTAGGACACCGGCACGCCGACGAGGTTCATGCGCGGGCCGACGCCGCGATCGTCGAGATGGCCGAACCAGGCGGTGATGCTGGCGACCATGGCGTAGCGGAGGAAGCGGTCCGACACCCCCGAGAGGCCGAGCGCGTGACCGCCATAGGACTGGCCGACGCCCGCCACCGGATGGCCGGGCGCGACCGCCTCCAGCGCGCCGAGCGCGGCGGGAAAGTCGAGCAGCGCCCAGTCCTTGTAGTTGATCCGCTTCCGCCAGCCCCTCGGCCGCGGCGAGGCGCCCGTCGCGCGATAGTCGTAGGTGAGCGCCGCCCGCGCGCCGGCCTCGACCAGCGCCCTGGCGAAGCCCGCATAGAACGCCTGCGGCACCGCTGTCGCGGAGGAGATCAGCACCAGCGGCCCGTCGCCGGCGCCCTCGAACAGCGTGCCGCCGAGGGGAAAGCCGTCCCCGGTGGTGAAGGCGAGAGGCGTCTGCCGGACGTCCGTGTTCCTGTCCGCGGCGGTGCGCGCGCCTTGCGAACGCGCCGTGTCTGGAGCGGGCGTGGGCATCGTGTCCTCCCATCGAAACCTTGCCGTGGACGGCATGTTAACATTGACGTTTACGTCAAAGTCAAGGCGCGCCGACGAGGAGTCGGCGCCGGGAGGCTTCGAATAGGGATAAGGCAGAAAGCCGTCCATGCCGAAGGGCGGGGAGGCCCGCACGGCCCGGCTGCGTCGAATCGAGCCGCTTGCGCGGCAAACCAAAGCGGGGTGGAATAGAAGGCCGCTCTGGTGTAAGGAGCCGCGGTCCCGAAAGTCCGGGTCTTCGCGGGTGCGTGTTGCCCGCCTGTGACGTGAATGGGTGCGAAAATGACGACGAAGTGGTCCCCGAGTTCGTGGAGAGGCAAGCCGATCCAGCAGGTTCCGGCCTATCCGGACGCCGAGGCGCTCGCCGAGACCGAGCGTCAGCTCGCCACCTATCCGCCGCTCGTCTTTGCCGGCGAGGCCCGCAAGCTCAGGCGCCAGCTCGCCTCCGTCGCCAATGGCGAGGCCTTCCTGCTTCAGGGCGGCGACTGCGCCGAGAGCTTCGCCGAGCACGGCGCCGACAACATCCGCGACTTCTTCCGCGTCTTCCTGCAAATGGCGGTGGTGCTGACCTATGCCGGCGCGCAGCCGGTGGTGAAGGTCGGCCGCATCGCCGGCCAGTTCGCCAAGCCGCGCTCGTCCGACAACGAGACCAAGGACGGCGTGACGCTGCCCTCCTACCGCGGCGACATCATCAACGGCATCGAGTTCGACGAGAAGTCGCGCGTGCCGGACCCGGCACGCCAGCGCGCGGCCTACCGCCAGTCGGCGGCCACGCTGAACCTGCTGCGCGCCTTCGCGCAGGGCGGCTATGCCAGCCTCGAGAACGTGCACAAGTGGATGCTGGGCTTCGTCGCCGACAGCCCGCAGTCGGAGCGCTACGGCGCTCTCGCCGCGCGCATCACCGAGACGATCGACTTCATGAACGCCGTCGGCATCACCTCCGAGACGCATGCAGCACTTCGCGAGACCGACTTCTACACCAGCCACGAGGCGCTGCTGCTCGGCTACGAGGAGGCGCTGACCCGCATCGACTCCACTTCCGGCGACTGGTACGCGACCTCCGGCCACATGATCTGGATCGGCGACCGCACCCGCCAGCCGGACCACGCCCACATCGAGTACTGCCGCGGCATCAGGAACCCGCTCGGCCTCAAGTGCGGCCCCTCGCTGGAGCCGGACGGGCTGATCCGCCTGATCGACCTGCTCAACCCGGAGAACGAAGCTGGCCGGCTGACGCTGATCGCCCGCTTCGGGTCGGAGAAGGTCGGCGAGCACCTGCCGAAGCTCATCCGCGCCGTGGAGCGCGAGGGCCGCAAGGTGGTGTGGTCGTGCGATCCGATGCACGGCAACACGATCACCGCGGCCGGCTACAAGACGCGCCCGTTCGACCGCATCCTCAAGGAGGTGCAGTCGTTCTTCGAGGTGCACCAGGCCGAGGGCACGCATGCCGGCGGCATCCATGTCGAGATGACCGGCAAGAACGTCACCGAGTGCACCGGCGGCGCGCGCGCCATCCGCGACGAGGAGCTGCAGGATCGCTACCACACCCATTGCGATCCGCGCCTCAATGCGGATCAGGCGGTGGAGCTCGCGTTCCTGGTCTCCGACCTGCTGAAGAAGGGCAAGTCGCGCCAGCCGCAGAAGAAGGTCGCCAACGGCTGGTGACACCGGCCGTCGCCGCGCGCCGGGAGGGAGGCCGCAGCATGAAACCCTTCGCCGAGATCCGCGCCCGCGCCGAGGCCCGCAAGGGCGGCGCGGCCGCGCTCGCCTCGCTGCTCGGCCCCGTGCCCGACAATGCGGCACTGGCGAAGGTGGCGGACGATCGCGTGCTCGCCGCCATGGCGCAGCGCATCTTCGCCGCCGGCTTCGTCTGGAGCGTCATCGAGCAGAAGTGGCCGGGTTTCGAGGAGGCCTTCCTCGGCTTCGACCCCAAGCGGCTCCTGTTCCAGCCGGACGATTTCTGGCACGACCTGGCGCTCGACACGCGCATCGTGCGCAATCCGCAGAACATCCGCGCCGTGCGCGACAACGCCGCCTTCGTCGCCCGCGTCTCCGCGGAGCACGGCGGCTTCGGCCGCTTCCTCGCCGACTGGCCGGCAGACGACCAGGTCGGCCTCACCGCCTGGCTGGCGAAGAACGGCAGCCGGCTCGGCGGCAACACCGGGCCCTACCTGCTGCGCGCGCTCGGCTGGGATGCCTTCATCCCGTGGAGCGACGTGATCGGCGCCCTGCGCGACGCCGGCCTCGACGTCGCCGCCAACCCGACCTCGAAGAAGGACCTGGCCAAGGTCCAGGCGCAGATCAACGACTGGGCGGCAGGAACAGGCCTGCCGCGCGCCCATATCTCGCGCATCCTCGCGCTGTCGATCGGCCAGAACAATCCCGCCGAGATGCTGGGTGCGCGGCAGACGAGGCTGCACACGCCCTGATGCGCCGCCGCGGACTTTCCCCTTATGCGGGATGGCCGGGCGCTCCCTTGTCCAGCGCCGCCTCGAGGCTGGCCAGCCGCTGCGCGATCGCCCTGACCTCCGTGTGCATGGCCACGATCTCCCGGTGGCGCAGCGCGTCCATCTTCTCGTGCAGCGCCATGATCTCGATCTCGGCCTTGAGGTTCACCTCGTAGTCGTGGGCGGCGTCGGCACGGTCGTGCGCGGCCTGCCGGTTCTGCGACATCATGATGACCGGCGCCTGCACCGCCGCCAGCATCGACAGGATCAGGTTAAGGAACACGAAGGGATAGGGGTCGAAGGCGCGCCCGGCGAGCAGCCACACGTTCAGGCCCGCCCACAGCACGAGGAAGGCGAGGAAGCACAGGATGAACGTCCACGAGCCGCCGACGCGGGCGATGCCGTCGGCCAACCGCTCGCCGCGCGAGGCTTTCGTCGTTCGGGCGTGCCGGACGTTGCGGGCCACGGGCCGCCGGTCGATCGCGCTTTGCAGCACGCGCTGCTCGGCTTCGCCCAGTTCCGCCTCCGGCAGCCAGCGGGAGGCAAGCTCGTCCACGGTCTTCGTCATCTCGTTTCTCCCGAAAGGCGCGGTCCGCCGGCAGGCGCGGGCGCTCCATTGTTCCGCGCGGATCCGGCGCGCGCAAGGCTGCGGCTCAACGCCATTGCCGCCCGGCGAAGGCCGCGCTACACGCATGGCATGACCAGCACAGCCCCAGACAGCCTCCGTATCGCCGTCGCGCAGTTGAACCCGACCGTCGGCGACGTCGC
>JAEZXF010000509.1 GCA_023419995.1 Pseudomonadota bacterium
CGGTGCGCGCGGGCGTGGCGGGTCGCTTCAAGATTTCCGTCCCCTTACCATGTGGTCGTGAGCATCGGCACAATAGGGGCGAAATTGGGACGTTGCGATGGCGCCGGCGCCATCCGCGTCAGCCGCCCTCGTGCTTCCGGAACCACTGGGCGAGGAAGTCCACGAACACCCTGATCTTCACCGGCAGGTAGCGGCGATGGGGGTAGACGGCGAAGATGCCGCCGCCGCGGGGAACCCAGTCGTCGAGCACGGCCACGAGCTGGCCGCTCTCCAGCGCCGGCTTGGCGATGAAGTCCGGCAGCGGCGCGAAGCCGAGGCCGGCGATGGCGGCGGCGCGCGTCGTCAGCGGGCTGTTGGCCTCGAGCGGCCCGCTGACCGGCACGGAGAACATCTCGCCGTTCTCGCGCATGAACGGCCAGTTGGACAGCCAGCGGCCGTTGGTGTCGACGATGCACGGCATCCGGGCGAGGTCCTGCGGCCTCTCCGGCTTGCCGGTGCGGGCGATGAGCTCGGGCGAGCCGCAGATGTTCAGCGCGAACGGGGCGAGCCGCCGGGCGATCATCGAGGAATCCTCCAGCCGCGTGATGCGGATCGCGAGGTCGAACCCTTCCTCGACCAGGTCGACGAAGCGGTCGTCGAGGTGGATGTCGAGCACCACGTCCGGGTGCTCGCGGGCGAAGTCGATCAGCGACTGGCCGATGGGCGCGTCGGAGAAGGTGCGCGGCGCGGTCAGCTTGATGCGGCCGCGCACGTCGCCGGAGGAATCGCGCACCGTGTCGGCGAGGCTGTCGATCTCGCGCACGATCTCCGAGGCGCGGCGGTAGTAGGTGTGGCCGACCTCGGTCAGCGAGAACTGGCGCGTGGTGCGGTTGAGCAGCAGCGCGCCCAGCTCGTCCTCGAGCTCGCGGACATATTTCGACAGCAGCGCCTTGGAGCGGCCGATCTTGCGGGCCGCAGCGGAAAAGCCTTCGGCCTCGACTACGTCGATGAAGGCGCGCATGCGCGTCAGGGTGTCCATGCTGTCTCTTCGTTCGCGAACCGGAAACGAGGAGGCGAGTGTTGTTCATTTTCCCGTGGCGATCAAGCCGCGATTGCGCCCCGCCGCCGCGTGTCCCCGGCCACGGCGGCAAGGCCGGCGGCCGCCAGGACCAGCGCCGTGCCGGAGGCGATCGTCCTGACGACGTTCCAGAACTGCCAGGGCTGCGAATAGTCCCGCCAGACCCGCCGAGCCGCCTCGACGTCGTCCGGCACCCTCTCCAGCGCCAGCGCCTCGTTCATCGGCACGTTGACCGACAGGGTGAGGAAAAGCCCGAAGGCGAGATAGACGCCCGCCGCGGCGAGGAACCATGCGGCGGCCTGCCGGTGCCGGCCGGCCATCGCCACCGCGCCGGTCAGAGCGAGGACGACCGGCGTGAGGAAGAATGCCGGCGCGAAGACGATGTTGCGGACGGAGGCGTTCATCGCCTGCATCGCGGCGATGGCCACGCGCGGGTCGGCCGCATCGAGGCCCCACATGGTCGAGCACACCCATGCATAGAAGAAGCCGAAGATCGCCCCGGCGAAGAGCACCGAGGCGAGCAGGATTGGCGCGGCCTGTTCGCGCGCATGGTCGAGGAGAACGCGCGCACGACGCGGGCGCGGCTCGAGGCGGCGCTCGCCCCGGGCGGCGACCCGCTGGAATGCCTGCGCCGGGCCGCGCCGATCCTGCTCGGCGAGCGGGCGATCTCGCTCAACCGCGCGGCGGCGGCCGGTGAGACCGGCGAGCTCGGCCGGGCGCTGGCGGCGAACGGCCGCGAGGCGGTCGTGCCGCTTCTCGGCGCGCTGCTGGCGGGGGCGATGGAGGCGGGCGTGATTCGCGCGCCGTCGCCGCAGCAGGCGGCGGAGTGGTACGTGGCGCTTCTCGTCGGCGACCTTCAGGTCCGGCGGGTCAACCGCGTGCTCGCGGAGCCGTCGGCGGACGAGATCGCCGCGCGCACTGATGCGGCTTTCCCGGCCTTCCTGCGGGTGTGCGCGGCGGGCTGACGGCTGTCCGGGCCGCGCCGCCGCCTTCCTGCGGCTGCCGCGAAACTGTCACAAAATTTCCATTGATTATCCCAAGGCTTATCCTTATATCGCGGCTGCCCAAAGTCGCACGTGCCTGTGGGTGTCCGCCGTAGCCTCGTTCGGTGAGGTAATCGGTAAGGTACCTGGAGCCAACCACTCCAGTCGGTCAGACGGCCAACCGCTGATCCGAGGACACCTTGAAGCAACGACGGTGCGGGCCTTTCTGGTGTCTGCCGGTTGTCCACAAACCGGGGTTACTGAAGAGGCACACCTTCATTGCCGGCAGTGCGGACCGGGGTTCTCCCATCCAAGCCAAGGCAGACAAAGCGGGTTTTCGCCGCAAGGCGGGTTCCCATCGTTCGCGTGGCAGCGCGTTTCGCGGTCCGGCTTCTCCACCGGCTGGGCCCTGACTCGCCTTCCGCGTCCTTTGTCCACCGCGGGTGCCTGCACCCGCAGCCTGAATCCTCATGCGGGTTAGCGCCCGCGCCGGAACGATGCGGAGAACCACGATGGCCACCCAGCGCATTCTCGACTTCCTCGCCACCCGACGTCCCACCGGCCCCTGCCTCGTGGTCGACCTCGACGTGGTGCGCGACAACTACGTCGCCTTCGAGCGGGCCCTGCCCGAATCGAAGATCTACTACGCCGTCAAGGCCAACCCGGCGCCCGAGATCCTGCGGCTCCTGGCCGGCCTCGGCTCGTCCTTCGACACGGCTTCCGTCGCCGAGATCGAGATGGCGCTCGACGCCGGCGCCTCGGCCGACCGCATCAGCTACGGCAACACCATCAAGAAGGAGCGCGACATCGCGCGCGCCCACGAGCTCGGCATCGACCTCTTCGCCGTCGACTGCGTCGAGGAAGTGGAGAAGGTCGCGCGC
>JAEZXF010000539.1 GCA_023419995.1 Pseudomonadota bacterium
GGGGCGCGCCGGGCGCGGGCGAGGAACTCGGCCACGACCCGCGCCCGGTCCGCACGGCCGGAGCCGTGGTCGCCGCGCGTGTGCAGGACCAGATGGACGTAGCCGCCCTCGGAGCGGATGGCGTCGAACTCCTCGCGCCAGACCTTGCGCACGCGCTCATGCGTGTGATGCCCGGCATAGAAGGTCGCGTCCCGCAGATACTCCGCCACCGGCAGCTCGACCAGCTTGAGGTCGTCCTGCACCATCAGGTAGGGCCAGTCGTCGTCGAGCGCGCTGCTCTCGTAGGAGAAGCCGGCCCGGGCGAGGTCGAGCAGCGTCTCGCGCACGACGAGCCCGTTGGTCGAGCGCCAGCCGGACGGCGCCTTGCCGGTCAGCCCGGCGAGCGCGTCGCGGCCCTCGACCAGTGCGGCGCGGCCGGCCTCGTCGTAACCTCCGAGCCGGGTCATGGCACGCCCGTAAAGGGCGATCTCGTGGTCGCCCTCGGCGATCGCCTCGATCACCTCGGGGTGCCGGCCCGCATCGGCGGGATCGACGAAGAACGTCGCCCGGACGGCCTCCGTGCGGAACACGTCGAGCAGCCGCCAGATGCCCTCGCGCGCGCCGTAGCGCCCGTAGGAATAGCGGCCGTAGAGGCCGGCCGGGCCGGCGCGCTCCGCGTCCAGCGTCTCGATGTCGACGTTGACACTGACGACGAGCGGGGTGCCCTCGAACACGGGACCGTCGGTCATGCCCGTACCTCCTCGAAATCGTCGCTGTGGTCCGCGACCCACTTGGCGAGCTCCGGCAGGGTCACGAAGGTGACGTCGCGGTGGCGCTTGATGTGGCGCAGGAGCTGGCGCACCGCGTCGACGCGCGACGCCGAGCCCGAGCCCCACGCCCCGCGGGGATGCACCGTGTGCAGGAAGTAGCCCCGCTCGGCATAGATCGAGCTGAACTCCGCCATCCACTGGTCGCGGACCTCCGACACCGGCGTGCGCGAGTGGTGATAGAAGGGAAAGTCGTCGAGGCTGTAGGTGTTGTTGGGAAGCTCGACGAGCTGCTCCCCGTCCCGCAGGCGCAGGATGTAGGGCATGTCGGCGTCTTTGTCGCTGCAGTCGTAGACGTAGCCGAGGCGCCGCAGCACCGACAGCGTCTCGGTGCTCTTCATCCCGCCCGGCGAACGCCAGCCGAGCGGCGGCCGGCCGAGCACGCCGGTCAGGATGTCGTGGGTGAGCTGCAGCCGCCGGCGCTCCTCGTCCTGCGGCAGCAGCACCATCTCGTGAAGGTATCCGTGGGCGCCGACCTCGTGGCCGGCGGCGTGGATCGCCTTCACCGTCTCCGGATAGCATTCGGCATCGTAGCCCGGGACGAAGAACGTGGCCTTCACGCCCTCCTCCTCGAGCAGCCTGAGGTAGCGCGCGACGCCCCGGCGGGCGGGGTAGCGGCCCGCCGAGGCCGCTCCCGCCGCGTCGGCGCCGATGCCGACCTCGAAGGACGGGCCGTCGAAGTCGATGGTCAACGCCACGACGCAACGCGCCCCGCCGGGCCACGGCGGCCGGGCATATCTTTCATTGCCCGACGCCGCGCGCGCCTTTCGAACGACATGTGGATAGTCCGACCTGCTCATCTGACAGCCCATCTTGCTTGCCGGCCGGCGGCGTTACGCCGACTTCGGGTACACCATCTTCGAGGCGGCGACGTCGTCCGGGTAGACGGTGACGTGCTTGCCGTCGCGGATCTGGATGACGATGCCGGACGCCTTCGCGTTCTCGCCGGTCTCGTCGAACTTGAGCCCGCCCGGCTGGATCAGCAGCTTCTCTCCCGGCACCATGTCGAGGTCCGCGATCGCGTCGCGCAGCTTGGCGCTGTCGCGCTCGCCGGCGGCTTCCAGGCCCGCCCAGATCACCGACAGCGAGATCACGCCGCCCGAGACCGTCGAGTCCATCGGTTCGTTGTACATCTTCTCGTAGCGCTCCGCGAACTCGGAAAGACCGTCGATCTTCAGATCGGGCGACCATGCCCCGGCGATCAGTACGTTCTCGGCCGCGGCGCCGAGGGTGGATATGTACTCCGCCGAGACGTGCCCGCCGATGATGCCGCCATAGGCCTTCGGCGCATAGGACAGCTCGCTCATCGACCGGGTGATCAGGATCGCGTCGTTGGGGCGGTTGTGGCCGATCAGGACCTCGACGCCCTGGCCCTTGTACTTGGCGATGTAGGGCGTGAAGTTCTGGGTGCGCGTGGCGTCGTAGTTGGCGGCCTCGACCAGCTCGAAGCCGTGCTTGGGCGCGAGCTCCTGGGCGAACTTGACCGAGCTCTGGCCGGTGATCGTGTTCTCTGAGAGGATCGCCAGCTTGGTGGGGTTGTCGCCGGCGGCGGTGGCCGCGGCCCGGATCGAGGCCAGCAGGTCGTCGATGTAGCGGTCGACCGTCGCCATCGTCCGGAAGACGTTCCTGAAGCCGCGGCCGGTCAGCAGCGGGTCGGCGTCGGTAGACGACACGAACGGGATGCCGGCCCGCTCCGTCACCTGGGTGGCGACGATCGAGGCCGGGCTCTGGTTGGTGCCGATCATGGCGAGCGCGCCCTCGCGGATCAGGCGCTCGGCCTGGGTGGGGGCGAGCTCCGGCTTGCTCTCCGTGTCGGCGACGATGTACTTGATTTTGGCGCCGCCGAGGGACTCGATGCCGCCGCGCTCGTTGACGATGTCGCAGGCGAGCTGGAAGCCGCGCCACGTGCGCTGGCCCCAGGCCGCGTTGGGGCCGGTCAGCGCGATCAGCGCCGAAAGCACGACCTCGCCCGACTGGGCCCGCAGGATGCCCGGCATGGCGAGCATGCCGGCGGACGCGCCGGCGGCGGCGAGGACCTGCCGCCGGCTGAGGACAACCCGATTCTTTGCACTCATTTCAATCTCCCATCTTGTTGTTGGCGTCATAGAGCCCGAGATAGGCCTGTCGTGTTCTGGGGTCCTCGAGGAGTTCGTGGCTTTCTCCCTCGAGGACGATTTCCCCGGTTTCCATGACGTATGCGTGATCGGAATGCTGAAGCGACTGGACGAGGTTCTGCTCGACGAGAAGGATCGAGACGCCCTCGGCCTTCACCTGGTCGACCGTCTCGAACATGGTCTGCACGAGCAGGGGCGAGAGGCCGAGCGACGGCTCGTCGAGCACGAGGAGCCTGGGCGAGAGCATCAGGCCGCGCCCGATCGCGACCATCTGCTGCTCGCCGCCGGACAGCGTGCCGGCGTTCTGCGAACGGCGTTCCGCGAGCCTCGGGAACAGCGAGTAGACGAAATCCAGCCGGCTTGCCTTGCCGGCGCGGGCGGAGGGGATGTAGCCGCCGAGGTCGAGATTCTCCTCGACCGACATGTTGGTGAAGAGCTGGCGCCCCTCGGGCACGTGGGCGATGCCGCGCTCGACGATCTTGCCGGGCGGCAGACCGGCGATCGACTCGCCCATGAACCGCACGTCGCCGCCGCGGGCCGGCAGGAGCCCGGAGATGGCGCGCAGGGTGGTGGTCTTGCCGGCGCCGTTCGAGCAGACGATCGACACCACCTGGTTCGCGGCGACGTTGAGCGAGATGCCGTGAACCACCGTCACGTCGCCATATCCCGAATGCAGGCCGACGACCTCAAGCATGCTTGTACTCCTGCCCGAGATAGGCCTCGACCACGCGCGGATCCTTCATCACGTCGCGCGGCGCGCCGTCGGCGAGGACCTGGCCGTAGCTCAGCACCGTGATGTGCTCGGAAACGCCGAGGATCGCCTCCATGACGTGCTCGATCATCAGCACGGCGACGCCGTCGGCGGCGACCGCCTTCACCAGCGACACGATCTGGCCGACCTCGTTCGAGCGGAGGCCGGCCGCGACCTCGTCGAGCAGCAGCAGCGTCGGCTGCGTGGCGAGCGCCCGCGCGACCTCGAGCCGCTTGCGCTCGATGACGGTGAGGGTCTTGCCCAGCTCGTCGCGCTTGCCGGCGAGACCGACCCGGTCGAGCGTCTCGGCGGCGATGCGCGTCGCCTCGGCAAAGCTGTCGGTGCGGTTGAACGCGCCGACGCGCACCGTGTCGAGCACCGACAGGTCGGCGAAGGGCCGGGTGATCTGGAAGGTGCGGGCGAGGCCGAGCTTGCAGATGTGCGACGGGCGCATGCCCACGACCTCGCGGCCGTCGAGCTTCACGCTGCCGGTCGACGGCTTGTAGAAGCCGCTTATCGCGTTGAACAGCGTGGTCTTGCCGGCGCCGTTGGGGCCGATCACGCCCGCCACCGCGCCGCGCTCGACCGAGAGGCCGACATTCCGCAGCGCCTTGAGGCCGCCGAAGGTGATCGAGACGTCGCTGACCTGGAGGACCGGGGCGCTCATCGACGCTTCCTCCACCGCTTGGCGAGGCTGATGATGCCGCCGGGCAGGTAGAGCATCAGCGCGATCATCAGCACCGCGTAGATCATGCGGCTCAACGAGGCGACGGCGCTGCTCTCCTCGAACGGAAGATGGCGGAGCAGCTCGGCGAGCGCCGAGAAGCTCAGCGCGCCGATCACCGGCCCCAGCACGGTGCCGGCGCCGCCGATCATCGTGCCCAGCATCATGTTGAGCTGGTGCTCGAAGTGGAACACGGTCTCCGGCGTGATGTAGAGGTGGAACTGGGCGTAGAACGTGCCGCCGAGCGCGGTCAGCAGCGCGCTCAGGGTGATGGCGACGATCTTGTAGCGCCGCGTGTCGACGCCGGCCGCCTCGGCGGCGTCCTCGTCCTCGCGCAGCGCCAGGAAGTACTGGCCGGTCTTCGACATCTCCAGCAGCCTGGTGCCGATGAGCATCGCGGCCACCGCGACGAGGGCGATGTAGTAGTAGGGCTCGCGGCTGATGAAGAGGTAGTTGGCCGGGTCGTTCTGCATCGTGTAGAGGACGCCGACCGGCCCGCCGACATAGTCCCAGTTGTCGGCGAGGCCCTTGGCGATCTCGGCCAGGCCCATGGTCACCACGGCGAAGTAGACGCCCTTGATGCGGAAGCGGAAGACGAGCAGGCCGACCAGCGCGCCGGCGACGGCGGCCAGCACGGCGCCGCCGAACATGCCGATCCACGGCGAGATGCCCAACTTCGTGAACAGGATGGCCGTGGCATAGGCGCCGATGCCGAAGAAGAAGCTGTGGCCGAGCGAGAACTGGCCGGCATATCCGGCGGCGATGTTCCAGCACTGGGCGAGATACGCCATCAGCAGCGCCGAGATCATGATGCTGAGGATGTGCGGCGGCACCACCAGCGGCAGGAACGCGCACGCAACGAAGACCGGCAGGCCCCACAGGATGCCTTTCCGGAGGCCGGAGCGCGGCGTCGGCGCGGTTGTGGAGGTCGACATGGAGAGCGCGCTCATTTCTGCACCGGAATGAGGCCGGACGGCCGGACGAGCAGGGTGACGATGAGGATGCCGAACACGACGACGTTGCCGAAGGAATCGGTCAGGTAGAGGCCGGACAGCGCCTCGGCCACGCCGATGAGGAGCCCGGCGACGAGCGCGCCGGGGACGCTGCCGAGGCCGCCGACGATGGCGATGACGAACGACTTCATCAGGAAGTCGCCGGCGACGAAGGGGCTGACCAGGGCGAACGGCATCATCACCACGCCGGCGGCGGCGGCAAGGGCGGTGCCGATGGCGAAGGCCCAGAGATAGACGCCGGGCACGTCGACGCCGACGAGATGCGCGCCGACGCGGTTGTTGGACGCCGCGCGGATCGCCTTGCCGAGGAGCGACCGCGACAGGAAGAGGGTGAGGCCGACGACCGCCAGCACGCTGACGAAGGCGGCGGCCGCGCGCGCGACCGGCACGCTGATGCCGCCAACGTTCCAGGTGCTGGTGGTGTAGGACAGCGTCAGGCCGCGGAAATCGCCGCCGTAGAGCAGGTTCATCAGGTTCTCGAAGAAGATGAAGACGCCGAGCGTGCAGATGATCTGCGTGAAGTGATGCGTGCCGACGATCCGGGAAATCAGCACCTTGTGCAGGAGCGCGCCTAACACGATCGAGGCTAGCACGACCGGGACCAGCGCCACGTAGGGGTCGATCCCGTAGGTGGAGAACAGGAAGAAGACCGCGTACATGGCCAGCATCGGCACGACGGCATGGCCGAAATTGACGATGTCGAGCACCCCGAAGACCAGCGTGAAGCCGATGGCTATCAGCGCATAGACCGCGCCCGACAGGAGCCCGCTCAACGCTATCTGGAGGATGATCTCGACCGGCATCAGGCAGCTAGCTCCCGCGAGTTCTTGCCGGAGGAGGTACCGGCCGTGCGCCCGAAGACAGCGCCGGACATCAGGCCGGTTCCACCGGGATAGTTGAAATAGAATAGGCCGCCGACGAGCTCGCCCGCCGCATAGAGGCCCGGGATCGGCACGAGGTCGGCATCGAGCACCTGGGCGGTGTCGGGATCGATCCGCAGGCCGCCGAAGGTGAAGGTGATGCCGCAGCCGACCTGATAGGCCTCGAACGGGCCCTGGTCGATCGTGTTGGCCCAGTTCGACTTGGGCACGGCGAGGTTGCGCGTGCCGCGGCCGTCCTTGATCGTCGCGTTGAACGGCACCGACTGGTCGACGGCCGCGTTGTAGGTGCGGATCTCGTCGAGGAAAGCGTCGGGATCCACGCCCTCGAGCTTCGCGGCGAGTTCCTCGATGGTGGCGGCACTGACCTTGGTGACCTGCTTGATCCTGTATTCGTCGCGAAGGTATTGCATCACCTTCTGGTCGAAGATCTGCCAGGCGAACTGGTTGGGCTGTTCCAGGATGACCCTGCCGTACTTGGCATAGGTGTAGTTGCGGAAGTCGGCGCCCTCGTCGACGAAGCGGCGGCCGGTGGCGTTCACCATGATGCCGAACGGATAGGAATGCTTCTGGAAGCCGTCGCCGACGGCGAGGTCGCCGAACTCCGGCGCGTTGTAGTCCCAGCCGACGGCGTGGCAGCCCGACCAGTTGCCGGCGGTGGAGGCGCCGATCTCGATCGCCATCCTCAGGCCGTCGCCGGTATTGAAGCGGGTGCCGCGGGTCTTGGCGAGTTCCCAGCCGGCGCCGAGATAGCGCGCGCGCCATTCCGGGTTGGACTCGAAGCCGCCCGAGGCGAGGACGACGCTCGCGGCGCGGATCTCGCTGACGCGCTCGTCCTTCTTGACCCTGACGCCCGTCACGGCATGGCCGTCGTAGATCAGCGACGTCACCCGCGCGCCGTAGCTGATCTCGATGCCGCGGGCCCTGGCGATGGCGGTCTGCTGGTCGATCAGCCCCGGGCCGCCGCCCCAGGCCTCGACCGTCAGGCCGCCCCAGAACTTGAACTTGCCGTCGATCTTGAACGCCTGCCGCCCGTAGATCGGGACGAAGCGGATGCCGAGCGAGCGCATCCAGCGCATCGTCTCCTGCGACCGGGTGACGAGCGCCTCGCACAGGTTGGGATCGGTCCGGTAGCGGGTGACGCGGAACATGTCGTCGAAGAACTGCGACTCGCCGTAGGAGCCGAAATCCGTGTTGCGGATCTCCTCATCCGAGAGGTCCGGCATGATCGCCTTCAGGTCGTCGACGCCGTCATAGGCGAAACGAATGGCACCGGCGGTGAACCGGGAATTCCCGCCGTTCTCATCCTCGGGCGCCCGCTCGAGCATCAGCACCGAAGCCCCCTGTTCGCTCGCCGCAAGCGCGGCGCAGAAAGCGGCATTGCCTGCACCGACGACGATCACATCCCACTTGGTCACTGCGTCACTCCAATTTATGGATACATTTGTGCACAAGAGAATGCAGATCGCAAGCGGATTCTTGCGCCGGGTCCGGCTTGTCGACATTGGAGAGAAAGCGGGCGGGCGCGGGGGG
>JAEZXF010000548.1 GCA_023419995.1 Pseudomonadota bacterium
TACGGAATGCTTAAAATGAAGAGTAGATAGGACAGTTTCTATCTGCTCCTGATCTAGCTCCGCGCCCTTCGTAAAATCGCCGCTCTCGTCCAGCCGGCCCTTGCCCAGCAGCAGGCGCACGCCCTCCGGCCCGAACTTGTCGAGCTTGTCGATGGCGCGCAGCACCGTCAGGCGTCGCCCGGCATTGCCCTCGCCGCCCAGCCCGATGGCCTCGAGCACGCCGTCGAGCACCTTGCGGTTGTTCACCCGGATCACGTAGTCGCCGCGCTTCACGCCGACGGCCTCGATCGTGTCGGCCATCATCATCGCCATCTCGGCGTCGGCGGCCACGCCCGGCGTGCCGACGATGTCGGCGTCGAACTGCATGAACTGGCGGAAGCGGCCCGGCCCCGGCTTCTCGTTGCGGAACACCCAGCCCTGCCGGTAGCTGCGGTAGGGCTTGGGCAGGGTCTCGAAGTTCTCGGCCACGAAGCGCGCCAGCGGCGCGGTCAGGTCGTAGCGCAAGCTCAACCATTGCTCGTCGTCGTCCTGGAACGAGAACACGCCCTCGTTCGGCCGGTCCTGGTCGGGCAGGAACTTGCCCAGCGCGTCGGTGTACTCGACCATCGGCTGCTCGACCGGGTCGAAGCCGTAGAGCTCGTAGACGGCGCGGATCTTCGCCGTCATCGCGTCGACGGCGCGGATGTCGGCCGCATGGCGGTCGACGAAGCCCCGCGGGAGCCGCGCCTTCATCCTGTCCGCCTTGTCCGCCATGATCCTGCCCGTCCCGAAATGGTGAGAAGCGTCCGGTCGGACGCGCCGGTTTCCTAACCGATATGGCGGGGGGCGGCAAGGCGACCGGCGACGCCGGAGCGGGCCTGCGTTGCAATTCCGCAACGCAGCATGAAATCCATGTGAAACCATCTTCGGATCACTGGCGTTTTGCCTGCGGCAGGTTTATCAGCCGCAACCCGAAGGACAGCCGAAACCGGATGGTAACCATCCGCGTTGCAGAAGAAACGGAAATCCAACCGAGATGACCCCCGTGAAAGCCACGCTCGTTTCGCTGTTCATGCTCACCGGCATCGCCATGTGGGGGGCCGCCGTGTATTCCGCCGATGCGGCGGGCGGCCATGGCCCCGTCGACGGCTACGGCGTGGCCGAGGCGCGCTGAGGCGCCTCGCCCTTCCTTCCAGCTTCCGGGCGTCAGCGCGCGGCGCGTCCCGTCCCGAACGGGTCGTCGGGGGCATGGAGCATGTCCTTGCCCGCCTGGGCGATGTCGCGCTTGCCGCACAGCGCCAGCGTGATGTCGAGCTCCTTGCGGATGATGTCGAGGGCGAGCTTCACGCCCTCGCGCCCGCCTGCGCCCAGGCCGTAGAGGAACGGGCGGCCGATATAGACGCCCTGCGCGCCCAGGCACACCGCCTTCAGCACGTCCTGGCCCGAGCGGATGCCGCCGTCGAGGTGGATCTCGATCCGGTCGCCGACCGCCTCGACGATCTCCGGCAGCACCGAGATCGACGACGGTGCGCCGTCGAGCTGGCGGCCGCCATGGTTGGAGACGATGATGGCATCGGCGCCGGTCGCGGCCGCCATCCTCGCGTCCTCGGCGTCGAGGATGCCCTTGATGATCAGCTTGCCGCCCCAGCGCTCCTTGATCCAGGCGACGTCCGCCCACGACAGGCGCGGGTCGAACTGCTCGGCCGTCCACTTGCCGAGCGACGACAGGTCCGTCACGCCCTTCACGTGGCCGGCGATGTTGCGGAAGGTGCGCCGCTTGGTGCCCAGCATGCCGAGGCACCATTGCGGCCGCGTCGCCATCTGCCACACGTGCTTGGGCGTGAACTTCGGCGGCGTCGACAGCCCGTTGCGCAGATCGTTGTGGCGCTGGCCGAGGATCTGCAGGTCGGCCGTCAGCACCAGCGCCGAGCAGCCGGCGGCCCTGGCCCGGTCGATCAGGTCGTTGACGAAGTCGCGGTCGCGCATCACGTAGAGCTGGAACCAGAACGGCTTCTTCGTATTCTCCGCCACGTCCTCGATCGAGCAGACGCTCATGGTCGAGAGCGTGAAGGGCACGCCGGCTTCTTCGGCCGCCTGCGCCGCCAGGATCTCGCCGTCGGCATGCTGCATGCCCGTCAGGCCGGTCGGCGCCAGCGCCACCGGCATCGACACGGCCTCGCCGATCATCGTCGAGGCGAGCGAGCGGTCGGTCATGTCGACCAGAACGCGCTGGCGCAGCTTGATCTTCTGGAAATCGTCCTCGTTGGCGCGCAGCGTGGTTTCCGTCCACGAGCCGGAATCGGCATAGTCGAAGAACATCTTCGGCACGCGCCGCCGCGCCCGCCGGCGCAAGTCCTCGATCGTCAGCAATGCGCCCATCGTCGGTCCCCCCATCCTTCCGGTCTTCCGGCCGCGGCGGTTTTGCCTTATCGGCTCTCGTCCGGGTCGTTATAAAAGGACCGAAGGGACGGCGAAAGATGTTTCGCCGCGTAAGGAGGACGCATCCCATGTCCGGTCTCGCCATGCCCGCGCCCGACAGGAAGACGCTTCGCAACCGCGACGAGATCGTCGACGACATGCGCGTCATCGTGCCGGGCGAGGGCGTCGTCGCCGCCGAGACGGCGATGCGCGCCTTCGAGACCGACGGGCTGACCGCCTACCGCCAGCTTCCGCTGGTCGTGGTGCTGCCGCAGACGGTGAAGCAGGTCCGCCGCATCCTCAAATACTGCAACGACCGCAACATCCGGGTCGTGCCGCGCGGCGCGGGCACATCGCTGTCGGGCGGGGCGCTGCCGCTCGAGGATGCCGTGCTGCTCGTCATGAGCCGCTTCAACCGCATCCTCGACATCGACTACGCCAACCGCACGGTGACCGCGCAGCCGGGCGTGACCAATCTCGGCATCACCAACGCCGTTCGCCAAGAGGGCTTCTACTACGCCCCCGACCCGTCCTCGCAGATCGCCTGCTCGATCGGCGGCAACGTCGCCGAGAACTCCGGCGGCGTGCACTGCCTGAAATACGGCCTGACCGCCAACAACGTGCTCGGCGTCGAGATGGTGCTGATGAACGGCGAGGTAGTGCGCCTCGGCGGCAAGCACCTCGACGCCGAGGGCTACGACCTCGCCGGCGTCGTCACCGGCTCGGAAGGGCTGCTCGGCGTCGTCACCGAGGTCACGGTGCGCATCCTCAAGGCGCCGGAGACGGCGCGCGCCGTCCTGCTCGGCTTCCCGTCGAGCGAGGAAGCCGGCCAGTGCGTCGCCGACATCATCGGCGCCGGCATCATCCCCGGCGGCATGGAGATGATGGACCGCCCCGCCATCAGCGCGGCGGAAGATTTCGTCCATGCCGGCTACCCGCTCGACGTCGAGGCGCTGCTGATCGTCGAGCTCGACGGGCCGGGGGCCGAGGTCGACCACCTGATCGGAGAGATCGAGGCCATCGCCGTGAGGAACGGCTCCACCACCTGCCGCATCTCGCAGAACGAGGAGGAACGCCTGGCCTTCTGGGCCGGCCGCAAGGCGGCGTTCCCGGCGGTCGGCCGCATCTCGCCCGACTACTACTGCATGGACGGCACCATCCCGCGGAAGGAGCTGCCGCGCGTGCTGGCCGGCATGCGCGAGATGTCGGAAAAATATGGCCTCGGCGTCGCCAACGTCTTCCATGCCGGCGACGGCAATCTCCATCCGCTGATCCTCTACGACGCCAACAAGCCGGGCGAGCTGGAGCGGGCCGAGGCCTTCGGCGCCGACATATTGCGCCTGTGCGTGGCCGTCGGCGGCGTGCTGACCGGCGAGCACGGCGTCGGCGTCGAGAAGCGCGACCTGATGCCGGAGATGTTCTCGGAAGAGGACCTCGCCCAGCAGATCCGCGTCAAATGCGCCTTCGACCCGGCCCATCTGCTCAATCCCGGCAAGATGTTCCCCGAGCTCCACCGCTGTGCCGAGCTCGGCCGCATGCACGTGCGCGCCGGCCAGCTCGCCTTTCCCGACATTCCGCGTTTCTGATGGCCGGGACTCCGATGACGACGCTGAAACCGGCATCTGCCGAGGATGTTCTCGAAGCCGTCCGCTGGGCGGTGGCCCGCGAGGCGCCGCTGGAGGTGGTCGGCGGCGGCACGCGCCGCGGCGTCGGTCGGCCGGCCGCCGCCGGGCATGTCCTGGACCTTTCGTCGCTGTCCGGCGTCACGCTCTACGAGCCGGAGGAGCTGGTTCTGTCGGCCCGCGCCGGCACGCCGCTCGCCGAGATCGAGGCGCTGCTCGCCGCCTCCGGCCAGGAGCTCGCCTTCGAGCCGATGGATCACGCACCGCTTCTCGGCGGCGAGGCGGGGCAAGGTACGATCGGCGGCGTGCTGATGGCGAACGCCTGCGGCCCGCGCCGCATCAAGGCGGGCGCCGCGCGCGACCATGTGCTGGGGGTGCACGCCGTGTCGGGGCGCGGCGCGGCGTTCAAGTCGGGCGGGCGCGTGGTCAAGAACGTCACCGGCTACGACCTCGCCAAGCTGATGGCCGGCTCGTGGGGCACGCTTGCGGCGGTGACCGACGTCACCTTCAAGGTGCTGCCGAGGGCGGAGACGGAAGCGACGCTGGTGCTGCGCGGCCTGACCGAGGCCGACGCCGCGCACGCCATGGCCGTCGCCATGGGGTCGAGCGGCGAGGTGTCCGGCGCCGCCCACCTGCCCGAAACCGTGGTCGGCAAGGTGCTTTCGGGCCGGCTGCCGGGCTGGCGCGGCGCGACGCTTCTCCGGCTCGAAGGCTTCGCGCCCTCCGTCGCCTACCGCTTCGACCGGCTGGCGGCGCTGCTCGCGCCGATGGCTCCGCCGGAGCGGCTGGAGACGGAGGATTCCCGCCTCCTGTGGCGGGAGATCCGCGACTGCATCCCCTTCGCCGATGGCACGCCGAAGCCGGTCTGGCGCGTCTCCGTCGCGCCGTCGCAGGGGCATCACATGGTGATGGCGCTGCGCATGGAGGCGGCGGTCGACGCCTTCTACGACTGGCAGGGCGGGCTGGTCTGGCTGCGCATGGAAGGCGACGCCGAGGCCGACGCCGTGCGCCGGCAGGTCGCCGCGCATGGCGGCGGCCACGCGACGCTGATCCGCGCGCCGGAGAGCGTTCGCACCGCCGTGCCGGTGTTCGAGCCGCAACCGCAAGCGCTGGCGGCACTGTCGGCACGGGTGAAGGAGCAGTTCGATCCGCTGGGCATCCTCAATCCCGGCAGGATGAATGGATGACCGGGCTGTGATAGCCTCTGGGCTTTCCATCGGAGGAAGACGACGATGACCGATCCGACCACGCCGCCCGCACCGCGCCAGACCGACCGGTGGCTCGAGCCCGGCCCGACCAACGTGCAGGTGATCTACGCCCTCTATCTCGCCAGCTTCGTCATCGGCGTCACCGCCATCATCGGCATCGTGATCGCCTACATCAACCGCGGCAAGGCCGGCGGCTGGATCGAGACGCACTACACCTGGGCGATCCGCACCTTCTGGATCGGGCTTCTCGGCGGCTTCGTCTCGGTGCTGCTGCTGATCGTCGGCATCGGCTTCCTGCTGGCGCTCGCGGTGGCGATCTGGGTCATCGTGCGCTGCATCGTCGGCTTGCAGGCGGTCGGCCGCGGCGAGCCGATCCGCGACCCGCAGAGCTGGCTGATCTGACCGTTCCATGCAGACCAGCTTCTCGCTTGCCCAGCTTGCCGATCCGCACGTCGCGGAGGCGGAGAAGATCCTGCGCGCCTGCGTCCACTGCGGCTTCTGCACCGCCACCTGCCCGACCTACGTCACGCTCGGCAACGAGCTCGATTCGCCGCGCGGCCGCATCTATCTCATCAAGGACATGCTGGAGAGCGACAGGCCGGCCGACGACGAGATCGTCACCCACGTCGACCGCTGCCTGTCGTGCCTGTCCTGCATGACGACGTGTCCCTCGGGCGTGCACTACATGCACCTCGTCGACCACGCCCGCGCCCATATCCAGAAGACCTACACAAGGCCGTTGCCCGACCGCGCGCTGCGGGCGCTGCTGGCGGCGATCCTGCCCCATCCCGCCCGCTTCCGCGCCGCTCTGCGGCTGGCGCGGCTCGGCCGGCCGTTCGCGCGGCTGTTCGACGCCGCGCCGTCGCTCAGGCCGCTCGCCGCCATGCTGCGCCTTGCGCCGCGCCAGCTGCCGAGCGCTTCGTCCATCTCGCAACCGGCCACTCACGCGGCGAAAGGCGCGCGGCGCGGCCGCGTCGCCATCCTCACCGGCTGTGCCCAGCCGGTGCTCGATCCCGGCATCAACGAGGCGACGGTGTCGCTGCTCACCCGCCTCAGCGTCGAGGTCGTCGTGCCGGAAGGCGAGGGCTGCTGCGGCGCGCTGGTGCACCACATGGGGCGCGAGGAGGACGGGCTGGCCGCTGCCCGCCGCAACGTCGATGCCTGGACGAGGGCGGCGGAAAAGGGCGGGCTCGACGCCATCGTCGTCACGGCGTCCGGCTGCGGCACCACGATCAAGGACTACGGCTTCATGCTCAGGCTCGATCCCGCCTATGCCGGGAAGGCGGCGAGGGTGTCGGCGCTGGCGAAGGACGTGACCGAGTATCTCGCCGCGCTCGACCTGCCCGAGCCCGCGCTGCGGCCGGGGCTGACCGTCGCCTACCATTCGGCCTGCTCGCTCCAGCACGGCCAGAAGGTGACGCGACAGCCGAAGGACCTGCTGGCCCGCGCCGGCTTCACGGTGAAGGAGCCGGCCGAGGCGCATCTGTGCTGCGGTTCCGCCGGCACCTACAACATCCTCCAGGCCGAGATCGCCGCCGGCCTGCGCGACAGGAAGGTCGCCAACATCGAGGCGCTGGGGGCCGACGTCGTCGCCGCCGGCAATATCGGCTGCATCACGCAGATCGCGTCGGGCGCGGGCCTGCCCGTCGTCCACACGGTGCGGCTGCTCGACTGGGCCTATGGCGGCGCGCGGCCCGAAGGCGTGCCGCCGCGCGCCGCCTGCCCCCGGAAACCGAAGAGGCGGGGCCGCTGCCGCGGTCCCACCTCGTCGATGTCTGTCCGTTCCCCAACGGGCCGGCAGCCGTCCCCGGCCGTGATTCGGCTTTACATTACCACGACGGTGGCTCCCACGGGCACGCGGTCGTAGAGATCGGTCACGTCCTCGTTGCGCATGCGGATGCAGCCCGACGACACGGCGCCGCCGATGGTCCAGGGCTGGTTGGTGCCGTGGATGCGGTAGAGCGTCGAGCCGAGATAGAGCGCGCGCGCGCCCATCGGGTTCTCGATGCCGCCCTTCATGTGCGCGGGCAGGATGCGGCCCTTCTTCCGTTCGCGCTCGATCATCTCCGCCGGCGGCCGCCAGTCGGGCCATTCCGCCTTGCGCGTCACCTTGTGGGTGCCGGCCCATTCGAAGCCGGGCTTGCCGGTGCCGACGCCGTAGCGCCGCGCCGTGCCGCCCTGCTCGACGAGGTAGAGCATGTTCTCCCGCGTGTCGATGACGACGGTGCCGGGCTTGTGCGGCCCGTCATAGTCGACGGGCTGCGGCAGGAATTTGGGGTCGATGCGGGGCACGGCGTTGCGCGGCGCGCTCTGCACCGCGGCCGGGCGCACCGGGGCGGGCGCGCGCGCGCGCAGGCTGGGCTGGGCGGCCACCCTCTGCCGCGCGCGCACGGCCGGCGCCGGCGCCACGCGCACGCTGTAGCCG
>JAEZXF010000025.1 GCA_023419995.1 Pseudomonadota bacterium
GCCGATGCGGTGGACGTAGTCCTCGGCGTGGATCGGCACGTCGAAGTTGAAGACGTGGCTGACGTCGGGAATGTCGAGGCCGCGCGCCGCGACGTCGGAGGCGACGAGCAGCTTCAGCTTGCCGTCGCGGAACGCCGCCAGCATCGCCATGCGCGCGCGCTGGTCCATGTCGCCATGCAGCGCGCCGACGCTGAAATCGTGCTTGACCAGCGAGCGGAACAGCTCCGACACGTCGACCTTGCGGTTGCAGAAGATGATCGCGTTCTTGAGCCCGCTTTCCTCGGCACGGATGAGCTTGCGCAGCGTCTCGCGCTTGTCCCAGCCCTTCGACCCGGACTTCACCAGATGCTGGACGATGTTGGCGCCGGTCGACGACGCCTTGGCGACCTCGACGCGCACCGGCGCGTGCAGGAACTGCTCGGTCAGCTTGGTGATCTCCGGCGGCATGGTGGCCGAGAAGAATAGCGTCTGCCGGGTGAACGGGATCAGCTTGGCGATGCGCTCGATGTCGGGGATGAAGCCCATGTCGAGCATGCGGTCGGCCTCGTCGATGACGAGGATCTCGACGCCGGTCAGAAGCAGCTTGCCGCGCTCGAAATGGTCGAGCAGGCGGCCGGGCGTCGCGATCAGCACGTCGGCGCCGCGCTCGAGCTTCCTTTCCTGCTCGTCGAACGACACGCCGCCGATCAGCAGCGCGACCGTCAGGCGATGGTTCTTGCCGTACTTGACGAAGTTCTCCTCGACCTGCGCCGCGAGCTCGCGGGTCGGCTCGAGGATCAGCGTGCGCGGCATGCGCGCCCGGGCGCGGCCCTTCTCGAGCCGCGTGATCATCGGCAGCACGAAGGCCGCCGTCTTGCCGGTGCCCGTCTGGGCGATGCCGAGGATGTCCTTGCCCGCCAGCGCATGGGGGATCGCGCCCGCCTGGATCGGCGTCGGGTTGACGTAACCCGCGTCGGTCACGGCCGACAGCACTTTCTGCGAAAGCCCAAGCTCTGCGAAGGTAATGGCAGGCGCTTCGGTCACGTTGGTGACCTCGGTTTCAGTCTGGTCAGAGGATGACACGTTTTGGATGACTTTGCTGTTTCGCGAAATCTGCGACGCCGCCGCAATGCGTCCAGGCTCCAGCAGAACCGCGTGGATGCCTGCCGTCGCGTTAAGACGCGATGAGGCCGATGTCAACGCCGGGCGCGCAAAATGCCGCCATTTCGCGGCATTGGATGCGATTCTGGTAAATTGCCGGGCTCAGTAGCGGAATTGCTCGGCCAGAATGCGTTCGTCCCACGAATGGCTCTCGTCGAACAGGAGCGTGACGGTCGAGTCGCGCGATTCCCGCACCGTGACCGAGGTGACGGACTTCACCTCGGCATGGTCGGCCACCGCGTTGACCGGCCGCTTGTCGCCCTCGAGGATGTCGAAGCGCACGGTCGAGCGGTTGGGGATGAGCGCGCCGCGCCAGCGGCGCGGGCGGAACGGGCTCACCGGCGTCAGCGCGAGGAGCGGCGCGTCGAGCGGCAGGATCGGGCCGTGGGCCGACAGGTTGTAGGCGGTCGAGCCGGCGGGCGTGGCCGCCATCACCCCGTCGCAGACCAGCTCGTCCAGCCGCACCTTGCCGTCGATCGAGATGCGCACCTTGGCCGCCTGCGCCGACTGGCGGAACAGCGACACCTCGTTGATGGCGCGCGCCGACACCGCCTCGCCCGCGGCGGTCCGCGCCTCCATCACCAGCGGGCGGATCGTCTCGGCCGTCGCCGCGGTGATGCGCTCGCGCAGGTCGGTTTCCGAGTACTCGTTCATCAGGAAGCCGACGGTGCCGCGGTTCATGCCGTAGATCGAGCGGCCCGAATCCATGTGCTCGTGGATCGCCTGGAGCATGAACCCGTCGCCGCCGAGCGCCACGACGACGTCGGCGTCCGCCATCGAGGACTGGCCGTAGCGCGCGGCGAGCCGCGCCGCGGCCTCGCGGGCATCCGGGCTGTCGTTCGAGATGAAGGTAAGGGCGAGGTTCTCGGTGCTCATCGTGTGCCGGCGCGTCGGTGCCAGGTCTGGCGCCCGTGCTGACTAGCACGCGGCGGCGGGCATGGGTAGCCGCGGCGGCGCTGTGCACATTCCGTTTTACTGCCCGGCGAATTATGCTAACGCCATCGCCAACGCCCTTGTAGCTCAGTTGGTAGAGCACCTGATTTGTAATCAGGGGGTCGCGGGTTCGAATCCTGCCGGGGGCACCATTCTCCATCTCTCACGGCAGTTCGCTCACGCTTGCGCCTCCGAACAGGCTGCCTGAGCGGCCCACGGGCAGTCGCCTTGGCGAGCCTTGTGGGTTCGAGGCTGCGCCCCTCGGGCGCACGACTTCGCCAGTCTGGGCGAGAGTTCCGTCGAGCAGCCGGAGAACTGGTTGCGATGAGGACCCCGGCGAATGCCGCCGGGGCCCGGTCGTCAGCCGGGAGCGGCGCGGATCTACCGCTCCGCCCTGGAGCGGCCCGCTTCTCCTCTGTCGACGGTGGGCGGACAGAAAAGATGCTCCGGCATCGAGCCCGAACGGCTGGGCGGCCGGCGGCAGCTCGGGCAGCGTGCGTTTTCCGGCACGGTGCATCCGCACGAGGGGCAGGGACTGGTGGACGCCATGGCTCGCCGTCTCGCCCCGCCTTACAGCTTGATGCCGGCCATTCGGGCGAGAAGCGTCTGCCGGTCGTCGGCGGATTTGAGGCGGATCGTCATCGCCTCGCTCTTGACCGGGACCTGCGGAGGCAGGCTCATCTCGATCTCGGGCGCGTGCTCGGCCGCCCACTTCCGGAAGCGCGGGATCTTGTTCGGGCCGCTGATCGGAAACGTGTAACTGTAGCTGAAGCTCATCTTGCTGGTCCTCTTGCCGCATGGCTCGACGCCGCGAGCGCGACCGGGTTGCGGCTCGACGGAGTCGGCAGAACTGGAATGACAACGGGGTTCGACCTGGTGCCGCTCTTGCTCTCGCAGGTAGGGGCACCAGGCACTTAGCCGGGTTGGCGGCTTCCTCGGCGGGAGAGGATTGTCGCAAAGGGAATGCGCATGGCCGGGATGTGGGCCATTCCTTCCCCTTTGTCAAACCTCCGGGGGGCGGCGCGGGCCGGACGCCGCAGCCCCGCGGGTGCCGATCAGGCGGACGAGGCGTCGACGTCCGTTCCCGCAGGCGCGGGAGCCGTCCTGCCGGGACGGGGTTACCCGTCGGCGACGGGCTCGTATGAGCCGGCCGACGGGGATGCAGCGGTCGCGAAATCCGCCACGGGGCGACGGGCCGGCTTCTTCAAATCGCCATGCTTCGTCGCCATATCGCGGGGAGGGACGCTGACGCTCACTCTCCGGGGATATAGCCATGATCCGTGTCGTTCTCATGATGCTGGCGCTCGCTCTGGCCGCGTGGCTGGCCTTGCGGGTGGCGCGCGAGGTCGGCAGGGCCGACGTCGACTGGCAGGGCGTGGCCTTTGCCGCCGGCTTCGTGGCGCTGGCCTTCTACCTGCGCCACGCGACCGAGATCGGCGGCCTCGGCTGACGGGTCGACCGGAAGGGCGCGGGCGGCTAGCGCGCCCCGCCGCCCGACAGATGCCGGTGCGCGGCGTAGAGCGCGATCGCCGCCGCGTTGGAGACGTTGAGCGACCGGATCGCACCGGGCATGTCGAGCCGCGCCAGCGCCGTCACCGTCGTCCGCGTCTTCTGCCGGAGGCCCTTGCCTTCCGCGCCGAGGACGAGGGCGATCCTGTTGCCGGAAAAGGTCTGCTCCAGCTCGGCCGGGCCTTCCGAATCGAGGCCGATCGTCTCGAAGCCCGCCTCATGCAGCTCCTCGAGCGCCTCGGCGAGGTTGCGCACCTCGATCATGTCGATGTGCTCCAGCGCGCCGGACGCCGCCTTGGCCAGCACGCCGCTCTCGGCGGGGCTGTGGCGCGCGGTGGTGACGACGGCGCCGACGCCGAACGCCACGCCCGAACGCAGGATCGCGCCGACATTGTGCGGGTCCGTCACCTGGTCGAGCACCAGCACCAGCGGCGTGTCGGAGAGGGCGGAAAGCCGCTTCGGGATCAGCGGCTCGGCCTCGACGAGCACGCCCTGGTGCACGGCCTCGCCGCCGACGATGCGGTCGATCTCGCGCGGCTCGACGATCTCGACCGGGAAGGGCAGGGCCGGGGGCTCCTCCAGCCCGAGGCGCGAAAGCGCGTTGCGCGTCGCCAGCATGCGGCGGATCCGCCGCGCCGGGTTGTCGAGCGCCGCGCGCACCGTGTGCAGGCCGTAGAGCCGGACGAGGCCGTCGGCCGGCAGTGCGGCGGGCAGGCCGGGCTTCGGCCGCGGCCTGGCGAACGGCTTGTCGCCTTCCTCGCCGCGGCGATGGGCGCGGCGCAGCCGCGCATAGTGGCTGTCCCTGGGGGTTCCGGTCTTCTTGTCGTCTGTCATGCGCCCGATATAGCGGCCGGCGGCGCGCTTGGATACGGCTTCGCGGCGCGGCCGCCACATTCCCCCAAAATAGGACCCGAGGCCGGTTGACAGCGACAGGCGGGCCCGCCATAAGGCGCTCGCAGTTTCCGGGACGGACACGGTTCGCTCCCGGAGACCTGCGGACCTGCCTCGCAGCATGGCTCCGGCGCAGTACGGAGGGGTGCCCGAGTGGTTAAAGGGGACGGACTGTAAATCCGTTGGCTATGCCTACGTTGGTTCGAATCCAACCCCCTCCACCACTGCGCAACGGAAGCCATGAGGTCCGGGATGGCGACGGCAGGACCGTCGCTCCATGCAGCAGTTTTCCTGCTGAGGCGGCGCCTTTCCGGCACGATGAAGAAGCCGCGCGCGGATCGCCGCGCAGCTTTTCCGGCGAGGCCGGGCAGGCTCAGTCGCCTCTGGCGATCTTCACCAGCGAGCCGACGCAGCCCACGACGGCCAGGCCGAGCAGGGCCCAGTTCAGGAGGGCGAGCGTCGCGCCGGGAGCCTCCGTCGCGGTGTACATCGAATAGGCGATATAGATCGCGACGAGGCCGCTGATCGCCGCCGTCACCTTCGGATTGTTCATGGTGTCCTCCCTGCCGGCATTCGTGCCGGCTGCAGAGATTTGTATTCAAGGCCGCGTTCCCCGTCAAAGCGGTCGCAGGCCGCCTTCGACGGCGCAACGCGCTTCGCCCTCGCCCCGGGGGTAGCCGGCCAATGCGCCCGCATCGTCGCGGTGCGAGGCAGGCCTGAAGCCGGGGATTTCTTCCCTGTATTGAACTGGCGACTTTTGTCGGTAATATTTCTTCCACTCAAGTCTTTCCAGTATTCCATAAGGAAAGATCTGTGAAATTGGACTGATTGCCGTGCATGTTCGTTCGCGGGGGGAGCGGATGGAAGGTGAACGTCCGGAATGGCGCGCCGTGATCGCAGCGATGCGCTGCGCGCGGCCCGTGCCGGCCCGCCCATGACGGTGGTGCCGGTCGTGCTGTGCGGCGGGGCCGGGTCGAGGCTGTGGCCGCTGTCGCGCGACGCCTGCCCGAAGCCCTTCGTCGAGCTGCCGGACGGCACGCGGCTGATCGACCGCACCTATGCGCGCGCAACGCGGCTCGGCGGCGTCGGCCGCATCGTCACCGTCACCGGCCGAGACTGCCTGTTCCTGGCGAGCGATGCCTGCGAACGGGCGGGCGCCGCCGCCGTGCCGTGCACCTTCCTCCTCGAGCCGGCCGGCCGCGACACCGCGGCCGCCGTGGCGCTGGCCGCGCTCCACGTCCGCCGCGTCCATGGCGACGACGCCGTGCTGCTCGCGCTGCCCGCGGACCATCTGGTGCGCGATGAAGCCGCGTGGGCGGCGGCCGTGACGCGCGCCGTCGTTCTCGCCGGGGAAGGCCGCATCGTCACCTTCGGCATCGCCCCCGACCGGCCGGAAACCGGCTACGGATACATCGAGGTCGACGGCGAGGCGGTCCTGCGGTTCGTCGAGAAACCCGACGCCGCGGCCGCGGCGGCCTATCTCGCCGGCGGCCGGCACCGCTGGAACGCGGGCATGGTCTGCTTCCGCGCCGCTGCCATGCTGGACGCGATGGCGCGGCATTGCTCCGACGTGCTCGCCGGCGCCGGCCGCGCCCTGGACGAGGGGCAGGCGGGACGATGCGGGACGCACGAGACGATCGACGTCGCGTCCGCGCCCTTCCTCCGCACGCCCGCGATCTCGCTCGACTATGCAGTGCTGGAGAAGGCGGACGACATCGCCTGCGTCAGCGTCGACTGCGGCTGGGCCGACGCCGGTTCCTGGCCGGCCGTCATCGACATGGTCGAGCCGGACGCGGCCGGAAACCGGACGACGGGAGAGGTCGTCGCCCATGCGGCGCGGGACTGCTTCGTCCATTCCGGACGCCTCGTCGGGCTCGTCGGCGTCTCGGACCTCCTCGTGGTCGACACTCCCGATGCGCTTCTGGTCGCGAACCGCGCGCATGCGCAGGAGATCGGACATGTCTACCGGCGGCTGAAGGCGGCGAACCATCCGGCCGTCCGCCTGCCGCGCACGGTCCACCGCCCGTGGGGCACCTACACGGTGCTGGAGGAAGGGGAGCGTTTCAAGATCAAGCGTATCGAGGTGAAGCCGGGCGGGCGGCTGAGCCTGCAGCTTCACCGGCACCGCTCCGAGCACTGGGTGGTGGTGTGCGGGACCGCGCGGGTGACGAGCGAGGACGGCGAGGTCGTCCTTTCCGCCGACCAGTCGACCTGCATCCCCGGCGGACACCGCCACCGGCTGGAGAACCCCGGCGACCGGCCGCTGGTCATGATCGAGGTGCAGTGCGGCGACTATCTCGGCGAGGACGATATCGTCCGCCTCGAGGACGCCTACGGCCGGTGCTGATCCGCATCGACGTCCGCCTCCGCCGGACACGCCCGCACGGCTGGTCCGGTCAGCCTTGCAGCATCCCGCGAATCCTCTCCGCGGTCTCCGCCATGGCCTCGTCCGACGGGCGGGGCGGGTTCCGGTAGGTCACCGTCTCCTCGGCGATGTAGCGGCGGGAGGTCAGGTCGTCGAACTCTACCAGCGGCACGACGTGGGCATGGGCGTGGGCGACGTCCGTGCCGGTGAACGCGAACCCGACGCGCCGGACGCCGTAGATCGCCTTGAGCGCCCGCGCCACCCGCTGGCCCGTGGCCGCCATCTCGGCCAGGAGGTCGGCCGGCAGGTCGTCGAAGCAGGAATGGTGCTCCTTCGGGACGATCTGCGTGTGCCCGGGGCGGATGGGCGCGATGTCGAGGAAAGCGACGACGCGCCCGGTCTCGTGGACGATGTGGGCGGGCATCCGCCTCGCGGCGATCCGGCAGAACAGGCAGGTGCTGGCGTGTGTCATGGCTGGCTTATAGCAAATTTGTCGCGTAAGAAAATCGCGCAACCGGGCGGCAAGTGCCATCGGCACCGGCGCGGCGAACGGAAGGCTGGCCGTGTTTCCTTCGCAGAGCGCAGATTGTACGAACCCCTTCGGCCATGATCGCAATCGGGAGGTGGGTTGATCTTGGCATTGGAGGAACATGAGTCCGCGCGAGGCAAGCGCTACGCCCCGTCGGCTTGCTCCTTGTCGGCGAAGCAGGCAACACGTCGCTGCCGGCGACCGTATGCGCGTGTGCCGGAGCGGCCTGCAAGCCCGTCCCGGCTTTTGCCCGCGTGTTCGGACGATCTCCTGCGCAAAGCGCCCCGTTTCCGCAACATTGCTTCTTGCCAAATATCCGGAAACCCGTAGAAAGCGCTGGACGGAGAGGTGGCCGAGTGGTCGAAGGCGCTCCCCT
>JAEZXF010000134.1 GCA_023419995.1 Pseudomonadota bacterium
CGACAGACCATCGAACATCGGCGCTTGCAACACCGCAAGCTCGCCGCCTAACATCAACCCCCAGGACGAGGCCCGCACTCCGCTAATTTACGCCGCGAGTTGTGCCAAATGTTCTGACGACGGACAAACACCGCACAATCCCTGCTCAAGGCTTCCCTTCACGCATTTCAGCCCGAAGACTGGTCCGACTGGTATGCCGGCATCGCGGAATTGCTGGGTATTGACGATGCCAATATTCGCGCCGCGGCCGTCGAGCGCGTGACGATGGCCACGTTGTGGGCCGAGCACTTCCTCCCGCAAAGCCGCATCAGGACGGATGACGCCCGGCTGGCGCGTGCCGCTTGGCTGACGGAGCTCGTGGATCGGGCCAGCAGCCGGCATCCCGATGTGACGCGCTGCTTCCTGAACGAGTTGCGCCACAAGGGCGACGAAAAGCCCTTTCCCAAGGTCCTCGTGCCCTGGCTGCGCGGCCTTTTGGACCGGCAACCGGCGGGCGTGTCCCGCGACATGATCGAAGGCGCCATCGTGCTCATCGGCGGGATCGAGCCGTGGCAGGGAACCCTCTTGCCATCCGCGCTGGATCATCCATCCAACTATGTGCGGGCCTGCGTCGCCCATGCGTTGGGCAGGACGGGCTATGGGCAGGGCGAGGACAGATCTTTCGACGACCGCTTCATCGGCGAGATAACGGCAAGGGAACTGGCCCGGCCCGGCATCGCCGGGTCATACTGGTCGGCGACCGGATTGACGCTATCCGACTTCGACGGATCGAGTTTCGATCCGGTCGACTGGATGCTCGGCATCGTCGAGCGGCGCAGCGGCCCGGAGCCGAGGGACCTGCCGTTCAACGGCATCGACTTCCACATTCACGAACTGGCCGCCGGCAATCCCGAGGCCATAGGCCGGCTGATCGACGCCGGGCGACCCGATCTCGTCATCATGGCAGCGACGGAAATCCGCGACGCGGTTCCTGCCATGACGCCGCTATTGCGCAAGCTGGGCGATCATGCTGATCCCGGTGTGGCCGTTCCGGCGCAGATCCATCTGGCACGCTATTATGGAATACTCCATCCGCGCGCTGATCCCGCCCGTATCCGGCATCTGCCGGACTTGCGGGAGGGCGTCGAGGTCTTCGTGATCCGTCACGGCGAGCCGGGCTGTTTCAGTGTTCAGGTGGTGATCTTTCCACAAGGCGGCGCGGTGCTGGACGATCCCGGCGCCTGGGCCGTCATCAATGGGGTCCTGCCGCCGGCGGTGCGCGGCGAACTCGCGCGGCACCCGATGGACATGCCCGACGCGGAGCCGGCGCCTTTCCATCTCGGCCGCGACCAGTTGCGCAGCTATGACGCGGGCGCGAATATCGTGCTGATCGGCGCGTTCGACGGCCCTGGCTGGAGGCGTCTCGAACTGTCGCCCGGCCGTCTGAAGCCGTTCGGAGAGATGTGGGACCGGGACGACAATGGCTAGATGTCTTCATGGCCAGCCAATGCCAATACGCGCGACGAGCGCGACGGCTATTTTTCGCGCACCAGTTGCGTGAAGTCACGCCCCGTGGGGTCCTGGAAGACGCGTAGGTCGAACTCCGGCAGTAGTGCGATCATGTGGTCGAAAATGTCCGACTGGATAGCCTCATATTCACCCCAGGCGGTCGTGTTGGTGAAGCAGTAGAGCTCGATCGGCAGCCCCTCGCGCCCCGGCTGCAACTGCCTGACCAGCAGCGTCATCCCCTTGTGGATCTGCGGATGGTTTATCAGATAGGCTTCCACATAGGCCCGGAACGTTCCGACATTGGTCAGCCGGCGGGTGTTGGCGCCCGTCTTACCCTTCTCGCCCAGGCCGGCATTCCATTCCTTCAGAACGTCCTCCTTCTGCTCGAGATAGTGCTCGAGATGGCTGAACTTTCGCAGCTTCCTGATTTCGGCAGCAGTCAGAAAGCGGATGCTGGTCTGGTCGAGATGGATCGACCGCTTGATGCGCCGGCCGCCTGACTCCGTCATGCCGCGCCAGTTCTTGAACGATTCCGTCACCAGCTTGCGGATCGGGATGTTGCTGATGGTCTTGTCCCAGTTCTGCACTCGCACGGTGTAGAGCGAGATCTCGGTGACGTCGCCGTCGGCATCCAGCGAGGGCATCTCGATCCAGTCGCCCACCCGCACCATGTCGGTGGAGGAGATCTGGACGCCGGCCACCAGCGAGAGCAGCGTGTCCTGAAAGACCAGAATGAGGACGGCCGCCATGGCGCCGAGGCCCGACAGTAGGATAAGCGGCGAGCGATCGATCAAGGCGGCAATGACCAGGATGGCCGCTATGGCGTAGATGACGATCTTCAGGATCTGCACATAGCCTTTGATCGGCTTGAGGCCGGCCTTGGGGCGGCGGCGGTAGAGCGCTTCACCAATGTCGAGGGCGGCCGCGACGGCCATGGCGAGCGTGAGGATCACGAACGCGCTGGTGACGTTCTTGACCACTGTGACGACCGCGATCGGCAAATGCGGCACGAGCACGATGCCGCTCGAGATCACGACAGCAGGGACGATGTTGGCCAGACGCTCAATGACATTCTGCGCCCGCACATCGTCGCGACCGAGCGGCGTCTTGCTGAGAAGTCTGTCTACGATACGTAAAAGAACTCTTTTAACGAGAAAGTTCGCAAGAGAGGCGACAAGTAATAATATTGCAATTGCACCAATAATCTCAACGAAGGGATATTGATTGGTGAAGTCGTTTATTCCAGTCATTAATTTTCACTGTCCTGTCTGGATCGGAGCCGTTCGAGGCGAATTTGCACGAATCCAACTTATATGATTGTCTGCGCCGGAATAACCCCTTAAGGGCCCATCGGTCCGGATTCCATCAGCAAGGCCGAACGGGTGAACTCGCAGGTTCGTAGTTTTTCTGACTTCTTCAGGATTTATGGCGTCGCCGTTATCGTTTCGCTGGCGGCGCTCGCAGCGGCGATCTGGTGGATGGAGCCGGCACCTCCATCTATCCTGCGGATGGCGTCCGGTGCGCAGGGCGGCGTCTATTATCGCTGGGGCGAGGAATATCGACGGCTGCTCGCTCTTCAAAACATCGATGTCGAGTTGGTCGAGACGGCAGGGGCCGTGGACAACCTGACCCGTCTTGCCAGGGGTGATGTCGACGTCGCCTTCATCCAGGCCGGGCTGCAGCATGAGAGCAACGGCGCCAGGGTGGAGGCTCTGGCATCCCTCGGTGCCGAGCCATCGTGGTTTTTCGTCAGCGGCGATACCCGGTCCTTGCGTGATCTGGATGGGGCCAGGATTGCAGGCGGCTACGAAGACAGCGGAACGCTTGCCTTTACCCGAAGGGTGATATCCATTGCGGGCCTTGCCGGAACAATCGAAATCCTGCCGATTGGCGGAAACGAAGCAGTCGGCGCGCTCATGAGCGGCCGGGTTCAGGCTGCAGTGTTCGTATCCAACGATGTCACTGCACCGATCGATCTCCTGCTGCGCGAGACCGAGGTGAGACTTCTCTCCTTCGATGATGCTCAGGGGCTGGCCCGCCGCAACCCCTGGCTTTCACGAAATGCGCTCTTTTCCGGCTCCGTGGATTATCGCGATCGAATACCCAGGATCTCAATCGATCTGCTGTCGACGACGGCTCTCCTTGCCTCAAGCGAACAACTGCATCCGGCCTTCATCGACGTTTTGCTGCCAGCGGCCGAGACGGTGCATGGGCGGGCGTCTTTATTTTCCGATCTCGGAGAGTATCCGCAGGAACCTCGAACGGAAATGGCCGTCAACCAGAGCGCCGCTCGCTATTTCAGGGACGGGCCGACGCTCCTGAGACGCTATCTACCATTCTGGGCTGCCAGTTTCGTCGAGCGCGCATGGGTGCTGTTGCTGCCGCTCCTGACGATCATGTTTCCATTGTTCAAGATTGCCCCTCCGACCTACCAG
>JAEZXF010000246.1 GCA_023419995.1 Pseudomonadota bacterium
CAATTTCGGCAGCGCCCGCCCCGAGGGCTACCGCAAGGCCGTCCGAGTGATGGAGCTGGCCGACCGCTTCTCGATCCCGGTGGTCAGCCTCGTCGACACCGCCGGCGCCTATCCCGGCGTCGGCGCCGAGGAGCGCGGCCAGGCCGAGGCCATCGCCCGCTCGACCGAGGCCTGCCTCGGGCTGAAGGTGCCGAACATCGCCGTCGTCATCGGCGAGGGCGGCTCGGGCGGCGCCATCGCCATCGCCGTCGCCAACCACGTCTACATGCTGGAGCACGCGATCTACTCGGTGATCTCGCCGGAGGGCGCGGCCTCGATCCTGTGGCGCGACACCACGCGCTCGAAGGACGCCGCGACTTCGATGAAGATCACGGCCCAGGACCTGCTCGAGCTGAAGATCATCGACGGCATCATCCCCGAGCCGCTCGGCGGCGCGCACCGCGGCCAGAAGGCGGTGATCCAGGCCACCGGCGACCAGATCGCCCGCGGCTTCGCCGACCTCCAGCGCGCGTCGGTGGACTATCGCGAGCATCGCCGCGAGAAGTTCCTCGCCATGGGCCGCAGCCTTTAGGGCACAGCAGGCATTTCACCGGCGTCGGCGCCGCCCCTCATCCGGCCCTCCGGGCCACCTTCTCCCCGCAAGCGGGGAGAAGGGGAAGCGGCACCGTGCGGCCAGTTCCCTTCTCCCCGTGAACCGGGAGAAGGCCCCGGCAGGGGGATGAGGGGCGGTAAGAACGCCCGCAGCCTGTAGCGCGGCAGCCCGCCGCATCCGCCTTTTCGCCACAAATTCGCCGCGCCCGTCCGCTCAATGGGCACAGGCGCGCGTTGACTTTCGCGTGAGCGGTAATTGGTAAAGATTGCGGTAAGGGAATTTCAAGGTTACCCCGCCATGGTGGGTTCAGGGGCAGACAGGTTCGGGGACGGACGGGCCCCGGCATCCATGAACGAAAGCACGATCCGCATTCCGATGAAAACGACCCTTGCACGCGCCGGCCTCGTCGTTGCCGCCATCGCTCTCGCCGGGTGCACCGAGGCGACGCTCGGCGACGTCTCGCCCAAGGCGACCAAGCAGCTTCCGCAGGAGCTGGTCCAGTCCATGCGCGCCAAGGGCATGACGACCACCTCGCCGATCATGGTCCGCATCTTCAAGGAAGAGAGCAAGCTCGAGGTCTGGAAGCAGAAGGACAACGGCCGCTACGACCTCGCCGCCGCTTACGACATCTGCAAGTGGTCGGGCCGGCTCGGACCGAAATTCACCGAGGGCGACCGGCAGGCTCCCGAGGGCTTCTACATGGTGCGGCCGCACCAGATGAACCCGAAGTCGAGCTACCACCTGTCGTTCAACATCGGCTTCCCCAATGCCTACGACCGCGTGCACGGCCGCAGCGGCCAGCACCTGATGGTGCATGGCGCCTGCTCCTCGGCCGGCTGCTACTCGATGACCGACGAGCAGGTCGAGCAGATCTACGCCTTCGCGCGCGACGCCTTCAAGGGCGGGCAGACCGAGTTCCAGATCCAGGCGTTCCCCTTCCGCATGACCGCCGCCAACATGGCGCGCTACAAGGACGACCCGAACTACGGCTTCTGGAAGATGCTGAAGGAAGGCTACGACCACTTCGAGATCACCAAGGTGCCGCCGAAGGTCGACGTCTGCGACGGGCAGTACGTCTTCAACCGCGTCGCCGAGCCCGGCAAGGCCTTCCAGGCCAATGCCGCCTGCCCGGTGACGACGCGGCCGGAGAAGCTCGAGGTCGCCTATCGCAGCTACCAGGCGAGCTACGACAGCGCCTTCACGGCGGCGCTTTCGGGCAGCCAGAGCAAGGCGCCGGCGCCCTCGCCCTCCATCGCCGGCGTCAAGGAAGCCCATCTCGTCGCCGACTGGTCGCGCCGACGCGCCCGCGGCGAGAAGGTGACGCGCGAGCCGCCGACGCTGGAGCGCCCGCATGTCCTGGCCGCCGAGCAGCAGGCGCAGACCCTGCCCGAGCGCACCGCGGCGGCCGTGCCGACGCCCGCGCCCTCCGCGCAGCAGCCCGTCCCCCAGCAGCCGGCCGCCGTGCAGGCGCAGGCCGAGGTGGCCCCGGACGCCGCGCCCGCGGCGCCGACCAGCGTGCGCAAGCGCCTTCTCGGCATGTTCGGCGGCTGACGTCCTTGCCGGGCGAGGCGGAAACCTACGACCTCAAGGGCCTGAACTGCCCGCTGCCCGTGCTGCGCACGCGCAAGCGGCTCGCCGGCATGACCGCCGGCGCGCGGCTGTGGATCGAGACGACCGACCCGCTGGCCGTGATCGACATCCCCGCCTTCTGCACCGACGACGGGCACCTTCTCGTCGCCAGCGAGACCGTCGACGGCGGCCACCGCTTCCTGATCGAGCGCGGATGACGCCGGTGACCGCCAGATAGCGATTTTCGTGTCTTCTCCCCGCCTGGCGCCGCCCCTCACCTGCCTGCCGGCATCCTCGGGGAGAGGAAGGATGGCCGCAACGCCGCCGTTTCCCCTTCTCCCCGTTTACGGGTAGAAGGTCGCGGCAGCGGGATGAGGGGCAGCGCCTACGGCGCAGGACACCCGCCGGCCGGGCTATCCCTTGAACCCGGCGATCGCCAGCGGGTTGTCCTGAAGCGCGGTGCGGTCCGGCGCGTCGACGCCCGGCGCGCCCATGAACGCGGCGAACAGGCGCCGGGCGTAGTCCTGCGGCATGTCGCAGGTGATCAGCACGATGCGGGTGCCGCGCGCGCCCTCGGGCCACGCCGCCAGCCGCGCCGGCGGATGCAGCAGCTTCTGCACGCCGTGGATGACCAGCGGCCGCGCCGGATCCTCGGCAAGCTCGATGATCCCCTTCATCCGCAGCAGCCTGTCGCCCTGCACCGAGCGCAGCAGGTCGAGGAACGCCTCGACGGCCGCGAACGGCACCGGCCGGTCGTGGGTTAGCGCCACCATGGCGACGCGGTCGTCGTGATGGTGATGATGGTGATGGCCGTCATCGTCGTGGTGGTGGTGATGCCCGTGGTCATGGTCATCATCGTGATCGTGGCCATGCCCGGGTGCCGCCTCGCCCAGCCAGCGGCGCACGTCGACCGTCTTGGTCTCGGGGTCGTAGAGCCCGCAATTCATCAGCGCCGAGGCCGCCGTCCCCTCCCCCGCATCGAGGATCGGCGCCGACGGGTTCAGCCGCCGCAGCCGCGCCGCGAGCCCGTCGCGCTCCGCTTCCGAAGCGAGCTCCGCCTTGGCGAGGACGATGCGGTCGGCGACCGCCACCTGCCGCACCGCCTCCTCGTGGGCGTCGAGCGTCGCGGCGCCGTTGACGGCATCGACGACGCAGACGACGCCGTCGAGCCTCAGCGCCTGCATCAGCGCCGGATGCGCCATCACCGACTGCAGCACCGGCACCGGGTCGGCGAGCCCCGTCGTCTCGATGACGATGCGCCGGAGCGGCGCGAGGCGCCCGGTCTGCATCCGCTCGATCAGGTCGGCGAGCGTGTCGACCAGCTCGCCGCGCACCGTGCAGCACAGGCAGCCGTCGGAAAGCTCGATCACGCCGTCGCTCGCCTGCTCGACCAGCAGGTGGTCGATGGAGACCTCGCCGAACTCGTTGATGATGACCGCCGTGTCGGCCAGCGCCGGCTCCTTCAGCAGCCGGTTGAGCAGCGTGGTCTTGCCGGCGCCGAGGAAGCCGGTGACGATGGAGACCGCGACGGGGGAAAGGGCGGCGGGAGCGGGCACGGCCGGCGCCTCAGCCGCCCTGCGCCATCGCTTCCGGCGTGTAGTCCGGGCGCGGCGTCGGGATCGGCACGTCGGCATAGTGCGGTACGTCGGGGGCCGGGCCGGTGGCGCCGCCGAGCGCGACGGCGACGGTGACCGGCGCGCGCAGCGGCTCCTTCGACAGATGCGGCGAGGTGTAGAGCGGCTTGCCCTCCGGCCCGCGCGCCTCGGTCACCGCCTTCCAGTGCTCGGGCGTGCAGATGACGGGGCGCAGGTTGGCGGCCGAGGCCGGCTCCTGGCCGCTCGGGCGGAGCTGGCCGAGATAGGGCGCCGCGTCGCCCGGCGTCTGGAAGCCGCGCGCCAGCATGTTGGCCGCCTTGTCGGCGCGCGCCTCCACCGTCGGCTCGCCGATCACCACGGCCAGCAGGCTGCGGCCGCCGCGCGTCGCCGAGGCGATCAGGTTGAAGCCAGAGGGGCAGGTGTAGCCGGTCTTCATGCCGTCCGCGCCCTGGAAGCGCAGGATCAGGTCGTTGTGGTTCTCGATCAGCGTCTTGCCGGAGGAAAGCGCCTCGATCGAATAGTAGTGGGCGTATTCGGGGAACTCGTTGCGCATCGCCATCGCCAGGATGGCGAGGTCGCGGGCGCTGGTCACCTGCTCGTCGGCATGCAGGCCGTGCGGGTTGACGAAGCGCGTGCCGGTCATGCCGAGCCGCCTGGCCTCGGCGTTCATACGCTCGGCGAAGGAGGCGCGCGAGCCGGCGAGGCTCTCGGCCACCGCGGTGGCCACGTCGTTGGCCGACTTGACCATCAGGATCTTGATGGCGTTGTCCACCGTCAGCACCGAGCCGGGCTTGTAGCCCATCTTGCTCGGCGGCTCCTTGGCCGCCCGCTCCGAGATGCGTACCGGCGACTGCAGCGTGATCTCGCCGGCCTTGACGGCGCGGAACAGCACGAAGGTCGTCATCAGCTTGGTCAGCGACGCCGGATACCACGGCGCGAAGGCGTCCTCCTGCTCCAGCACCTTGCCGGTGCCGAGGTCGACCAGCACCGCCGGTCCGGCCTGCGCCTGGCTGCCGGCCAGCAATGCGAGGACGATGCCTGCCGAAAGTGCCCGTGGGAAAAGCGGTCTGCGCATGGTCCTGCCCGTATTCGCCTCTTGCCGTGGTCGCGCTCGCATCTTTAAGCTCCTGCCGGGATGGCGCCGCCATCGCCCGCACACAGGATACCCCGAACGCCCGTCGCTGCCATTCAGCCCTGATGCGCTATCTAGCCTATATGTCGTCACGATGGCAAAGCCGCAGGGCGCGCGCGGCGCGGAACCGACCACGAGGAACGCGACAATGCCGATCTTGAACCGAGCCGCCGAACTTCACGACGAGGTGACCGGCTGGCGCCGCCATCTGCACACCATGCCGGAGCTGCTCTACGACGTGCACGAGACGGCGGCGTTCGTCGCGGAGAAGCTCGGCGCGTTCGGCTGCGACGAGGTCGTTCCCGGCATCGGCCGCACCGGCGTCGTCGGCATCATCCGCGGCGCACTCGGCCCCGGCCAGACCATCGGCCTGCGCGCCGACATGGACGCCCTGCCGCTGACCGAGATCTCCGGCAAGCCCCACGCCTCGAAGGTGCCCGGCAAGATGCACGCCTGCGGCCACGACGGCCACACCGCCATGCTGCTCGGCGCGGCCAAGTACCTCGCCGAGACGCGCCAGTTCGCCGGCACGGTCGCCGTCATCTTCCAGCCGGCCGAGGAAGGCGGCGCCGGCGGCAAGGCGATGATCGACGACGGCATGCTGGAGCGCTTCGGCATCGCCCGCGTCTTCGGCATGCACAACATGCCGGGCCTGCCCGTGGGCCACTTCGCCATCCGTCCCGGCCCGATCATGGCCGCGACGGCGGAGTTCACCATCACCGTGGAGGGCAAGGGCGGCCACGCCGCCATGCCGCACAAGGCCATCGACCCGATCGTCGCCGGCAGCCAGCTCGTCACCGCCCTGCAGACCATCGCCGCGCGCACGATCGACCCGCTCGATTCGGCCGTCGTCTCCGTCACCAAGTTCCATGCCGGCGACGCCTACAACATCATTCCCCAGACCGCCCATGTCGCCGGCACCATCCGCACCCTGCGCGACGAGGTGGCCGAGACCGCCTTCGCCCGCCTGCGCGCGATCTGCGCCGGCATGGCGGCGGCGACGGGAACGAACATCGACCTCGTCCTCGACGTCAACTACCCCGTCACCCGCAACGACCCGCAGGAGGCCGCCTTCGCCGCCGGCGTGGCGACCGAGATCGCCGGCGCGGTCAATGTCGACGCCGCGGTGCTGCCGGTGATGGGCGGCGAGGATTTCTCCTACATGCTCAACGCCCGGCCCGGCGCCTTCATCTTCGCCGGCAACGGCGACACCCCCAGCCTCCACCACCCCGCCTACGACTTCAACGACGAGCTGATCCCGCACGGCATCTCCTACTGGGTGCGGCTGGCGGAGACGGCGCTGGCGCGCTAGGCTGGCGGGGAGCCTTCCCGGCAGCCAAAACGGTTGGCGAAAGGCGGCGAAGCGGCTATATCGCAGCCTTAGCGGTCCCGTAGCTCAGCAGGATAGAGCATCAGATTCCTAATCTGAGGGTCACAGGTTCGAATCCTGTCGGGATCGCCAGTTCTCGGACGGAAGGCATGACCTGACGCTGAAGCGGTCACCACCCCGTGCGCCGCTGCCTTACGCTCGTCCCGGCAAGGACCGTTCAGCCCCTGCGGGCGATCAGCATGCCGCGGACGTGGGAGAGGATGGTCTCCCCGCGCTGGTTGACGGTCTCGATCCGCAGCCTAATCCTGCCGCGCGTCGGCTTGCCGGTCTCGGCCTTCTCGAGAATCTCGGTCACCGCCCCGATCGTGTCGCCCGGCAGCAGCGGCTTGAGGAACTGCATGTCCTCCACCACCAGCCCCGCCAGCGACGTGCCGCGGAAGATGCCGGAATCGTAGACCATCCGCGACGTCAGCAGGATCGTCTGCAGCCCGCTGCCCACGAGCTGGCCGAAGATGCTGTCCTTGGCCTCTTCCCGGTCGATATGGAACGCATGCGGATCCCACTCCAGCGCGAAGCGGATGATGGCGTCCTCCGTCACCGTGACGCGCGGCGAGGCATAGCGCTGCCCGACCTCGAGATCATCGAAGTAGAGGCCCTTGAGTGGGGGAAGGGGGTCGCCGGCCATGACGGGCTCCGTTGGTTGGGATGCGGGAATTCAGCAGCCGAGCGCGCGCGCGATGATCAACTGCTGGATCTCGGTGGTGCCGTCGCCGATCTCGAGAACCTGCGCCTCGCGGAACAGCCGGTTCACCCTGGTTTCCAGCGAGAAGCCGAGGCCGCCGTGGATCTGGAGCGCGTCCTTCGCGCTCCGCGTGGCCAGGCGGCTCGCCGTCAGCTTGGCCATCGAGGCGATCATGCCGCAGTCCTGGCCCTCGTCGTGCATCCAGACGGCCTTGTGGACCAGCGCCCGCGCCGCCTCGAGGCCGGCCGCCATGTCGGCGATCTTGGCCTGGATGAGCTGGAAGTCGGAGATCGGCCGGCCGAACTGCCGGCGGGTCTTCGCGTAGGCCAGGCTTTCCTCGAGGCAGGCCCGGATCAGGCCGACCGCCAGCACCCCGATCCCGATCCGGCCGAGCGTCAGGGCGCCGAGCGCCTGGCTCAGGCCCTTCCCGACCGGCCCGAGGCGCGCGCTGTCGGGCAGGCGCACGTCGTCCAGCACCAGCTCGCGGTTGTCCATGCCGTCCCAGGCCATCTTGTGGAACGACTGGCCCAGCTCGTAGCCGGGCGTGCCGCGCGGGACGATGAAGCAGGTGATCTCCTTGCGGCCGTCGGGGCGGTCGCCCGTCGCCGCCATGACGATGGTGCCGTCCGAGATGTCGGTGCCGGCGTTCGAGATGAAGATCTTGCGCCCGTTCAGCAGCCAGCCGCCGTCGTCCTGCCGCACGGCGCGGGTGCGGAGGCCGCCGGCATCCGAGCCCGCCTCGGCCTCGGTCAGCGCGAAGGCCGGTGTCGCCTCGCCGCGCGCGAAGCGGGGCAGCCACCGCTGCTTCTGCTCGTCCGTGCCGAGGGCGACGTACATCAGGCTGCATGTGCAGTGGATCTGCCAGATCTACGCGAAGACCTGGCTGACGGTCGCCAGCTCCTCGACGCACAGATAGTAGGTCATCGCGTCCTGGGCCGAGCCGCCGCAGTCCTCGGGGATCAGGATGCCGGCCATGCCGAGATCGCACCACTGCCGCCACGCCTCGTAGGGAAAGCGGTCGTCGCGCGCCATCCTCTCCTGCGCCGGGGCCACGACGTCGCGCGCGAACTCGCGCGTCATGGCGATCAGCTGGTCCTGTTCGGGGGTGACGGCGAAGTTCATGGTCTCGACGATCCTGGGAAAAGGCGACAGCGCTGCCGATGGATGTCCGGCCGGATCGGGCCGGCCGATGCCGGCCCGCCAGCGGGCGACGGTATTGCTCGCCATTCCGCCGGGCGACGCGGCTCCGGAAAGCCCGGGCCGCGCGCACCACACCTTGGGTGGATGCCCGCGGCCCGGCGAGCGGGTGGCCCTCACCGCATGCCCGACACCAGGTAGGTGCTGATGATCGGGAAGGCGATCAGGATGCCGAGCACGAAGAGCTCGCAGACGACGAAGGGCAGCACCCCGAGGAACACGTCGCGCGAGGGGATCTTCGGCTTGGCCGCCGACATCACCGCGAACAGGTTGATGCCGATAGGTGGCGTGATCGCGCCGATCTCGACCAGCTTCACGATCAGGATGCCGAACCAGATCGGATCGATCCCCAGCGACTTCGCGGTCGGGTAGAGCAGCGGGATGGTGATCACCATCAGCGAGACGGGGTCGATGAACATCCCGACGATCAGGTAGGCCAGCACCACGCCGGCGATGAACACCCCCACCGAGTAGCCGCCGCTGTTGATCAGGTCGGTCAGCTGGCTGACCGCGCCGGTCATCAGCAGGAGCCGCGAGAAGATCAGGCCGGCGATGACGATCAGGAACAGCGACGCGGTGGTGACGACCGAGCGCTTCACCGCGTCGAGGAAGTTGCTCATCGTCAGCCGGCGGCCTGCGAGGGCGATCAGCAGCGCGCCGGCCACGCCGATGGTTCCCGCCGCCGAGGGCGACACCGTGCCGGTGTAGATGCCGCCCAGGATGATCGCCGCCAGCAGCATCGACGGCGAGACCTGGCGCAGGCCGACGACCTTCTCGCGCACGGTGAAGGTCTCGATCTTCTTCGGCATCAGGTCCTTGCGCACCAGCGAGGAGACGTAGACCGTCAGCATCAGCGCCATCGCCGTCAGGATGCCCGGCAGGATGCCGGCCACCAGCATCGCGCCGATCGATTCTGCGGTCAGGATGCCGTAGATCACCATGGTCAGCGACGGCGGGATCATCGCGGCGAGCGTGCCGGAGGCGGCGATGCAGCCGGCGCCGAAGCCGCGGTTGAGGCCGAGGCGGTCGATCTCGGGCATGGCGACGCGGGTGAAGACGGCGGCGTTGACCACCGTCGAGCCCGAGATCGCCGCGAACCCGGCCGAGGCGAGCACGGTCGCGTTGTAGACGCCGCCCCGGAAATGCCCGATCCAGCGATAGCACGCCTGGTAGAGGTCCGAGATGATGCGCGAGGCGCCGGCGATCTCGCCCATCAGGATGAACATCGGCACCACGGCGAACGCGTAGTTGCTGGAGGCCGAGTAGGTCACCGAGCGGATCATCGACAACATGAACGTCTCGCCGACCCAGAAATACATGCCGACGGCCGAGACGGCGAAGATCGACAGGGCGACCGGGACGCCGACGATGACCAGCGCCACCAGGACGACGAAGGTCAGAACTGCGAAAGCTACGGGGTCCATCGTTTCTCCCGGGCGGTCCGCGATGGCCGCAAGATCGTGAGGAAAATGTTGCTGACCAGCAGGAACAGGACGATCGCGAAGGCGATGAACGACCCGAGGAACAGCAGCCCCTTCACCGGATAGACCGGCAGGGCGATGACGCCTTCGGTGCTTTCGCGGGCTTCCATGCTGGTGAGGAAGCCGAACCACGAGGTGTAGGCGATCAGCCCGTAGCACAGGAGCGCGGCGGCGAAGGTGAGGGTCCTGGTCAGCCAGTCGCCGAGCGAGCCGGTCCTGTACTTGATGAGGTCCAGGCGGATATGCGCCCGCTGCACGAGCACGTAGGGCTGCACGGTGAAGACCAGCGTGACCAGCGCCAGCTGGGTGAACTCCACCACCCCCGCGAGCGGCCGGCCGCGGAGGAACGAGGAAAGGGCGTCGGCGGTGCCGAGCACTGCGATGAGGACGGAGGCGATGCCTCCGACCCAGAGCAGAAGGGAGGCGACGAGGGTCACACCGCGCGGGATGTGGACCTCGTCGTCCGTGTCGATGCTGTGTCCCGACATGACGGCGGTCGATCAGTTCGCTGCCTGGGCGGCCCGGACCGTCTCGACGATCTTGCGCGCGGTCTCGGCGGCCATGCCGTTGGCGAGCTGCTGCTCCTCCCACAGCGACAGGATGTCCGGCGCGGCCTCGTCGACGCGGGCCTGGTCGGCGAAGGCGTGCAGCGTGACGCCGGCGGCGGCCGCGACCTCCAGCGCCTTCTTCTCGGCCTCGACCTGCGCCTTCTTCTCGAACTCCATCGCTTCCGCTGCCGCCTTGTCCACGGCGGCGACGAACTCGGGCGTCCAGCCGCCCTCCTTGTAGTTCTTCCATGAGGTGTAGAAGGTCGGGCCGGCCGACGCGCCCATGTTCACGTCGCTCCAGTGCTTGGCCACTTCCTGCACCTTGATCGCCGCGGCCGACTCGTAGTTGGTCGCCACGCAGTCGATCACGCCGCGCTGCAGGCCCTCGTAGATCTCGGTGAAGGCGAGGGTGACCGGCACCATGCCGAGGGCCTCGACGGACTTGGGCAGGAAGTATCCGTAAGTGCGCACTTTCAGACCGGAAAGGTCCTCGAACTTCGCCACCGGCTTGGTGCACATGAGGCGGATTTCCGCCAAGCCGTGCTGCAGGATCGGGAAGACGCCCATCTTCTTCAGCTCGGCCAGGTAGCTCTCGTCGGTCTGCGACAGCTTGAACTGCATGTCCATTGCCGTCGCCACGTCCTTGAACAGGAACGGCGTCCCGTTGATCAGCGTGGTGATGGGCATCTCCGAGGCGTAGTAGGACGGCGCCGAGACGCCCAGCTCCAGCGCGCCGTCGCGAATCAGGTGCAGGATCTCGCCCTGCCCGCCGAGCGAGCCGCTCCAGAAGAACTCGAACTTCGCGCCGGTGGCCTCGTTCACCAGCTTGGCGAAGTGCTTGTCCGTCTCCGGCTGGATGCCGTGCTCGGCGTAGAACTGCGCCACCTGCATGGTCTGGGCGCTGGCCGCGGCCGGAAGGGCGGCGGCCAGGACGGCGGCGGATATCAAATGCTTCATCGTATTCCTCCCAAGTGTTTCGAGCGCCCTGGCGACGGCCGTGCGGGCACGGTGACTGGCGATATCAGGCAGGTTTCCTCCCTCCCGTGCCGCACTGCGGTGCAAGACCGCAGGCTAAGATCGGCCCTGCCCCTTGTCCACGCACGCGCCCTTATACCGTTCATGCGCCTGCGTTATCCCTCCGTCGGCTTCAGGAAGCCGATCGCATCCCGTTCTCCGCCGCGGGCTCCGCATCCGCGAACAGCGAATGCAGGCGCAGGCGGTGGACCTTGCGCGTCGTCGTCAGCGGCACGTCGGCGTGCCCGATCATCCTGATGACGCGCGGCTGCTTGTACTTGGCGAGCCGCGTGGCGCAAAACGCCCGGATGTCGTCGGGCGTCAGGCTGCGGCCGGCCCGGGGGATGATGGCGGCGGCGACGATCTCGCCCTGCACCTCGTCCGGCAGCCCGGTCACGAAGGCCTCCTCGACGTCGGGATGGGTCATGATGACCTCCTCGACCTCGATCGGCGCCACGTTGATCCCGCCGGTCTTCAGCATCTCCTTGAAGCGTCCCCGGAAGCTCAGATAGCCTTCCTCGTCGAGCATCCCGAGATCGCCGGTCTTGAACCAGCCGTCCGCGTCGTAGGACGCGGCGGTGGCCTCCGGGTTCTTGTAGTAGCCCGCCATCATCCGGCCGCGCAGGCGGATCTCGCCCATCCCGCCGGGGCCGAGGACCTCCTCGGTCTCGGGGTTGACGATGCGCACCTCCCAGCCCGGCATGGGACGGCCTTCGGTGGTGCAGCGGCGGTCGATCGGGTCGTTGCCGTCGTTGACGGTGGCGAAGCCGTGCGTCTCGGTGAGGCCGTAGCAGTGCACGCCGTACGGCATGACCGTCTCGATGATCTCCCGGCTCGCCTCCGGCGAGGCGAGCGGCGTGCCCTTGGCCAGCGTCGACAGGTCGTACTCGCCGGCGCGCGGATGCTGGAACACGGCATGGATGATGTTGGGCGTTCCCGCCAGGATCGTCGCGCCGTAGCGGTCGATGATCTCGAGGCCCTCGGTGGCGTCGAACTGCTCCTGCAGCACGATGTGGGAACGATGGCCGAGCGGCCCGATCAGCATGTTCATGCAGCCCATGCCCCAGAACAGCGACAGCGGCATGTAGACCACGTCCTGCGGGCCGAAATGCATGCGGACGCCGATCTCCCACGTGTTGTCGATCAGGTTGCGGTGGGTCAGCATCACGCCCTTGGGCCGCGCGGTGGAGCCCGAGGTGTAGAGCTGGTAGGCGACCGAATCCGGATCGACCCCGGCGCACACTGCCAGCACTTCGGCTTCGGACACCTGCTCGGCCCGGGCGATGAACGCCGGCCACGACACCGCCCCTTCGAGCGGGCGCGGCCCGACGACGACGATCTCGCGCAGCAGGGGGAAGGTCTCGTCCAGCGGCGCGAGGCCCGAGATCATCTCGATATAGTCGGTCTTCAGGATGCGGTCGTGCATCACCAGCAGGCTGACGTCGGAATGCTCGACCACATAGGCGAGCTCGCCCGAGGTGTACCAAGAGTTCAGCGCCACCATGGTGCCGCCCAGGTACTGGACGGCGAAGTTCATCACCACCCATTCGAAGGAATTGCCGAGAAGCAGCCCCACCCGGTCGCCCTTGCGCACGCCAGAGGCGTGCAGCGCGCGCGCGGCGGTGAGAATCTCGTCGCGCAGCTCGCGGTAGCTCTTGGTCCGGTGGTTGAAGGTGAGCGCCGGGCGGTCGGGCACCGCGGCGGCCAGTTCCTCGATCAGAGCGCCGAGCGTCTTGCTGGCAGGTTTTGTCGCCATGGTCTTCACTTCTGCAGGTCGTAGAATTTCCTGGCCGTCCCGGCGAGGACCCAGGACCGGTCCTCGTCGGTGAGCTCGGGGTGGAACCGGACGGCGCCGAGAAGCTCGGCCCAGGATCTGGTGCTTTCCTCGTAGGTCACGTCGCTCGCCCAGCAGATGCGGTCGGCGCCGAAGGCGCGGATCGCGTCGGTCAGGCCGCGTCGCTCGGCCCCGGCAGGGTCGGCGAAATGACGGAACGTGCGGCCGGGGTGGGACCATTTCAGGACGAGGCCCGGATGATCGGCGAGCCGCAGCACCGCCTGCCATTCCTCCTCGGAGCCGGCCCAGCCGCAATGGTCGGCGGAAAGCCGCAGGCCGGGGAAGCGCTCCATGGCGGTCTGCGCCAGCGCCGGCAGCTCGGCCGTCAGCAGGGCGACGGGAAGGCCGTTGTCGGCGGCGAGCGCGAAGACGCGATCCCATTCGCCCGCCGCGAACGCCTGCCGCTCCCTGCGGCTGGTGAGGACGACGCGGATGCCGACGCAGCCGGGCATGCGGGCAAGGGTGGGGATGTGGCTGTCGAGGCCGGGGTCCTGGCGGACGACGCGCTGGATATAGGCCATCCTGCGCGGGAAGCGCAGCGCGCCCTCCTGCCCCAGCACCGACAGCGGCCGGGGAACGCCGTCCCCCATCAGCGCGAAGGGGCTCGGCATGCCGTCCTCGAAGCCCCACATCTCGTCGACGATCAGCGTGCGGATGCCGAGGGCGTCCATCGCCGTGATGGTGCCGTCGACGCCCTCCGCCGGGCCGAAATGGATCTGCGCGTCGACGATGTCGAGAAGGCCGCGGCCGGCGACGGAATGGACCGCCTCCTCGGCGGGCCTCGCGGCCGCGGACGACCGCCGCCACGACCCGGTCGGAGCGACCTCGCCGCGCCTTGCCGCGGCCAGCGCCTCCTGAAGGCCCTTGCGGTCGAGCTGGACGCAGTAGCACGGCTTGCCGCGCTCGAACCGCCAGCTCTCCGCCATCGGCCCGACATCCACCGGATCGAAGCCGAACTCGTCCATCAGCGCCGCCACGGTGCGGCGCGCCTCGGCGTCGTCGCCCGCCAGCGGCAGGGCGCGCCGATCCGCCGCGCCCTGCGGCCGCGGGTCGGCCTCGAGGTCGCCCTGGAGGATGGCGTTGAACGCCTTGACCACCCGCGCGCCGGCGAGGTGGCGCGCCAGCATCTCGCCGGTCGTGTCGGAATTGTCGTCGAGGGCGGGGAAGACGCCGTCGCGCTCGGGATAGTAGTTGTTGGTGTCGATGACGATGCGTCCGGCGAACGGCGCGGGATCGAGATCGAAGATGGCGCGGAAGGGGATGGTGACGACCACCACCTCGCCGTGCGCCGCGGCCTCCTGCGCGGTCCCGGTCCGGCAGGACAGGGCCACGGCGGTGCTGGTCAGGGTCTCCGGGCTGCGGCTGTTCGCGATCATCACGTCGTGGCCGTGCGAGACGGCCAGCCGGGCCAGCGCGCGGCCGATGAAGCCAGCGCCAATGATGCCGATTTTCATGTTACCCCCTCCTCCGGGGCAGGCATGCGTCACCGGGCGCACCGCCGGAGGCAGTGCGAAACGGACACGATCCTTTTCCTGATCCGCGCGGCCCGGGGGCCCTTGCGCCTTGATGAGGGTAGAGCGTAAACACCGCTGCAGGACGAGACAACGCGTGGACGAGTTATCTTAATTATTCGCGTCAGGCATACCCTGGCCGGCGCAGACGGAAGATGTCCTTGCTCGATAACGGCATGACCCTGGTGGACCTGCGGGTGATCCTCGCTGTCGCGGAATGCGCGAGCTGCACCCGCGCGGCGCACAGGCTGGGGATCTCGCAGCCCGCCGTCAGCCGGCGGATCGCCATGCTGGAGCGGCGGCTCGAGGTGCGGCTGTTCCGCCGCGAGGGCCAGAAGTTCATCCCCACCGAAGCCGGGCAGATATTCTGCGCCCACGCCACCGAGGTGCTCGACCGCGTGGAGGCGCTGGAGAACGAGACCATCGGCGTGGCCCACAAGCCCAAGGGATCGGTCGCGCTCGGCGTGCCGCCCTCGACCGGCGAGATGCTGCTGCGCCACATCCTGCCCGAGTACCGCAAGCTCTATCCGGACGTGAAGATCCGCGTCGAGCAGGGCTATGTCGGCGACATCTTCGAGATGCTGATGAGCAAGCAGATCGACCTCGCGCTGCTCAACGGCCGCTACAATCCCAACGACGTCCACACAGAGAAGATCTACGACTACGATCTCGGCATCGTCTACCCGGGCGCCTGGAACCAGAACTCGCCGCGCGGCGGCGGCCGCTTTCCCGCCTCGCTCACCATGGCCGAGGTGGCGGAGCTGCCGCTGTTCCTGCCCAGCCCGAACCAGAGCCTGCGCCAGCTCATCGACGAGGCCTTCCAGAAGGCGGGGCGGCAGCCGAGGATAGAGGCGGAGATCAACAGCTTCCTGCTGCAGAAGTCGATGGTGCTGGCCGGCCACGGCGCCATGTTCATGACCACCGCCGCCATCCGCAAGATCGACCGCGACACGCTCGCCTACGTGCCCATCACGGATGCGAGCATCATCTACACGCTGCACCTCGCGGTTCGCCAGTTCGGCCAGCCGACCTTCGCCGCCCGCCTGCTGCTGGAGATGGTGCGGAAGCAGAAGCCCCTGATCCGCGCCTATCTCGACGGCGAGATCGACACCTGATGGCGGCGGCGCCGGCAATCCGACCGGCACGCGCAGATAAACGCACATCATGAACGATATAACCGCCGCTGCGTTCTGTTGCGCCGGGCTCTGACCTAGTGTGTCCCCCGATCCGTCCGGACCGCGCAGCCCGCCTGGGCCGCCCGGTCCGCGACCACCGGGAGGACAGCCATGAACCAGCACGACCCCGCGGCCGGGCAGGCCGCACCCGACCTGCAGCCGGGCCTGTACCGTCTCGTCGACGGGCGGCCCCGCCTCGTCGGCAACCGATGCAACGCCTGCGGGCGCATGCATTTTCCCCGCCACAGCTGGTGCGCAAAATGCTGCAGCGGCGACCTGACCGACGTTCCGCTGGCGGAGCGCGGACGGATCGGCGCCTTCTCGTGGGTCGACCGCCAGCCCGCCGACGCCTTCGTCCAGGCGCCCTACATGCAGGCCGAGGTCGAGTATCCCGAGGGGGTCAGCGCCTTCTCGGTGATCGAGGCCGTGCCCGGCGACCTCGCGGCCGGCATGGCCGCCGAGGTCGTGCTGCGCACCTACGAGACCCCGCAGGGCCTGCGCCGGGCCTTCGTCTTCCGCCCCGTCAGCGTGGAAAGGGAACAGCAGTGACACACGATGCCTATGTGACCGGAGTGGGCGTGCACAAGTTCGGCCGGTGGGCGGAGAAGTCCACGATCGAGCTGGCCGCCGTCGCCATCGAGGGCGCCCTGAAGGACGCCGGCATCTCCTTCGCCGACGTGCAGGGCGCCTATCTCGGCGCCGAATATTCGAGCTTCATCGACGGCCGGATGATCGTGCAGCATTTCGGCTGGACCGGCATCCCGATCAATCACTACCAGCAGGCGTGCGCCAGCGGCTCGGCCGCGTTCCGCGAAGCCTGCTACGCGGTCGCCTCGGGGCGGATCGACGTGGCGCTGGTCTGCGGCTACGAGAAGATGGCCGGCGGCCTGCTGAAGGGCGGCGACACCACGCGCGACCGCGAGTTCCACTTGCACGGCATGGGCATCGACGTGACGCCGGCGCGCATCGCCATGGCCATCCAGCGCCGGATGGAGACCTATGGCGACACCCCGGAGATGCTCGCCGTCGAGGCCGCCCAGTGCTACGAGTACGGCGCCCTCAACGAGGCCGGGCCGCAGCGTCCGCCGGCGACCGTCGAGGAGATCCTCGATTCGGGCGTCGTCTCCTCGCCCTTCACCCGCAAGATGTGCTGCAATTCGTCGGACGGCGCCGCTGCGGCGATCGTGATGAACCGTAAGGCGGCGGCCCGGTTCGGCTGCATGGACCGCGCCGTCAACGTGGCCGCCGCCGTGGCCGGCAGCCCGGATGCCGACGACCTCGTCGGCGGCCCCGGCCCGCACATCGGCGGCGACTTCCGCACCGGCGACCACACCCGGAAGGTGGCCGCCAGGGCCTACGAGATGGCCGGCGTCGGCCCGCAGGACATCGACCTGGTCCAGTGCCACGCGCCGTTCGCCGGCGGCGGGATGATCTGCGCCGAGGCGCTCGGCTTCTGCGAGCCCGGCGAGGGCGGCCGCTTCTTTCTCGAAGGCGACGCCCGCATCGACGGCAAGACCCCGATCAACACCGACGGCGGGCTGATCGCCCGCGGCCACCCGCTCGGCGCGACGGGCGTGGTCGAGGTCTACGAGCTGACCCGCCAGTTGCGCGGCGAAGGCGGCGCGCTGCAGGTGCCCGGCAATCCGCGCGTGGCCCTCGCCCACAACACGGGCCTCGGCTGCCTGAACGCCCATATCTTCATCCGCCCGTAAGAGGCCGCCATGACAGCAGACTTCACCGGCCGCACGGCCCTGATCACCGGTGCCGGCCAGGGCGTGGGGCGCGGCATCGCGCTTCACCTCGCCGCCCACGGCTGCGCCGTCGCGGTCAACGACCTGTTCGCCGGGCGGGCGGACGCCGTCCTCGCCGAGATCGAGGCGGCGGGCGGCAGGGCGATCGCGGTCGCCGCCGACATCTGCGACCCGAAGGCCGTCTCCGCCATGTTCGCCCGCACGCGGGACGAGCTCGGCCCGGTGGGCATCCTCGTCAACAATGCCGGCGTCCCGCCCGAGCTGAGGGCCGAGCAGAAGCCGCGGGCCCTGTTCTGGGAGAGCACCATCGAGGAGCAGATGGGCCAGATCAACCTCAACGTGCACGGCGCCATGTTCTGCGCCCGCGAGGCGCTGGCGCACATGATGCCGCAGCGCTGGGGCAAGATCGTCAACATCCTCTCGGAGGCGGGCCGCGCCGGCGAGGCGCGCCTCGCCCTCTATTCGGCGGCGAAGTCGGCGATGCTGGGCTTCACCAAGTCGCTGGCGCTGGAACACGGCCGCGACGCGATCAACGTCAACGCCGTGGCGCTCGGCGCGGTGTCCCACGAGGGCATCCGCTTCGGCCCGCTCGCGCCGGGAACCGACACGGCCAGCGACCCGATATGGCAGGCCATGGCGAAGAAATATCCCATGGCGCGCGGCCTCGGCCGGTTCGGCACGCCGGCGGATGTCGCCGCAGCCGTCGCCTTCCTCGCCTCGGACGACGCCGCCTTCGTCACCGGTCAGGTGCTGGGCGTCTCCGGCGGCTTCTACATGCCGTAGGCGGCGCCCGCCTTCCCCCGTCCCCGCCGCGGAGCATGCCGATGCCGGGCCCCCTGCACGGTCTGAAGATCGTCGAAATCGTCGGCCTCGGGCCGGCCTCGTTCACGGCGATGATGCTCGCCGACATGGGCGCGGACGTCGTGCGCATCGACCGCCGGCCGAAGCCCGGCGCGCCGACCCCCTACCCGGTGCTCGGCACCAGGTACGACGTCATGGCGCGCAACCGGCCCGCACTGACGCTCGACCTGAAGACGCCGCAGGGCGTCGGGGTCGCGCTCGACATGATAGCCGCCGCCGACGCGCTGCTGGAGGGGTTCCGTCCCGGCGTCATGGAGCGCCTCGGCCTCGGGCCGGACGCCTGCCTCGCGCGGAACCCGCGTCTGGTCTACACCCGCATCACCGGCTGGGGCCAGACCGGCCCGCTGGCGCAGGCGGCCGGCCACGACATCAACTACATCGCGCTGAGCGGCATGCTGGCGGCGATGGGAACGCCGGGCAGCCCGCCGCCCCCGCCGCTCAACCTCGTCGGCGACTTCGGCGGCGGCGGCATGCTCGCCGCGTTCGGCGTGCTGTGCGGGATCCTGCATGCGCGGCAGACCGGCGAAGGCCAGGTCGTCGACGCGGCGATGCTCGACGGCACCAACCTCATGGGCGCGATGATCTTCGGCCTGCGCTCGATGGGCGGCTGGAGCCTCGAGCGCGGCCGCAACTGGATCGACGGGGCCGCTCCCTACTATGGCTGCTACGAATGCGCCGATGGCCGGTACATCGCCATCGGCCCGATCGAGCCGCATTTCTTCGCCGTGCTGGCCGAGACGGCGGGCCTCGATCCCGAGGCCTTCCGCGATGTCGGCGAGGTCGACCTCTGGCCGGCGCTGCGCGAGGAGATGGCCCGCTGTTTCCGGATGCGGACCCGGGATGAATGGTGCGCCCTGCTGGAGCATACCGACGCCTGCGTCTCGCCCGTCCTCGACGTCGACGAGGCGCCGGCTCACCCGCAGAACGCGGCGCGCGGCAACTTCGTCGAGGTCGACGGCGTGCTCCATGCCGCGCCCGCGCCGCGCTTCTCCCGCACGCCGGGCGCGATACGCAGCGCGGAGCCGGGCGGCGGCGGCGACGTGCTGGCATCGTGGGGCTTTACGCCGGGCAGGATTGCGGCGCTGCGCGATTCAGGCGTGATCTGAAGGCGGCGGAAAGGGACGCTCAGTCCCGCTCCAGCCCGGGCGCGTCGAAGGCGATGGCGGACCACGCCCGCGCGATCTGCTGCGGACCGCCCTGCGGCGGCCATGTTCCGTTCGCGTAGTGCGCGGCGCGCAGGCTCAGCCGCTCCTCGAAGCTGTCGAACCCCCAGATATGGGTGATGCGCGGCGCGCCGTCGGTCGCGTAGAGGCAGGTCATCAGATGGCTGGTATAGCTGGCGGCCGGCTCGATCGCCCGCTCCCACACCGCGATGGTCGCCGGCAGCCCGCCGGTGCGAAGCTCGTAGGTCCGGATCTCGTAGATCGCGGCCTTCCCCGCCTGCCTCAGCGGCGGCAGGAACGGAAACTGGCGGCAGCTTTCCTGGCGATAGGCCGTCACTACCTCCGGCCCGCCGAAGGGAGCCGGCGCCGCGAGCGTGCGGGCGCGCTCGGCCGCGGCCTCCTCGGCACCGTCGAAGCCGCGCAGCAGGATCAGCCGCCCCAGCCGCCCGATGTCGGCGCGGAAGGCGGCGAGCAGCCGGCCGCGGGCGCCCGGGGCCCGCAGCCAGTCGCCGGCGCGCGCGGCGAGTTCGCCCGTCGCCAGCGGATGGC
>JAEZXF010000279.1 GCA_023419995.1 Pseudomonadota bacterium
CGTCCGGATTGACGAAGAACAGGAACTCGGTCGATGCCGCGCGCGCGCCGGCGTTGCAGCCGCGCCCGAACCCCTCGTTGCGGTCGAGACGGACCAGCGTCGCGCCGTGCGCGGCGGCGATCCCGGCGGAGCCGTCGCCGCTGCCGTTGTCGACCACGACGAGCGCGGCGGTGCCCGCCACCGTCTCAAGCATGGCGGGCAGCACGGCAGCACTGTTGTAGGTGACGGAAATCACCGTGGTTCTCGGGGGCTGGTCCATCTGCTCGATCCGGCTTTCACTCGGGCGATCGCAAGCTTCACCGCCAAAGAAATCCTTGCCTGTGCACTATCTTAACACACCGCGGACTGTCTAGGGCCTGCCCGACGGGAAAGCCGGCGGCAAGGGGCGGACGGACAGTCCGCCGGCTAGGCCTTCGCCGGCGCGGCGGTGCTGGCGCGCACCACCAGCTCGACCGGCAGCACGGCGCTGGCGGGCGCGGCATCGTCCTTGTTGCGGATCAGGTCGAGGAGCATCTGCGCGGCGGTCTCGCCGATCAGCGGCCGGGGCTGGGCGATGGTGGTCAGCGCTGGCACGAGGTGCGCGGCGATCTCGATATCGTCGAAGCCGACGACCGAGACGTCGTCCGGCACGCGGATGCCCCCTCGGGACAGCGCGCCGATGAAGCCGCACGCCATGGCGTCGCTGGCGCAGAACACCGCGGTCGGGCGGTCGGCCATCGCCAGCCAGCGCCGCGCCGCCGCGGCGCCGGAGTCGAGCGAGAAATCGCCTTCGAGGAACCATTCCTCGCGGATTTCCAGCGCGTTCGCCGCGAGCGCGTCGCGCGCGCCGCGGGCGCGGCTCGCCGTCAGCACGTTGCCATGCGGCCCCATCAGATGGCCGATCCGCGAGTGGCCGAGCGACGCGAGGTGGTCGATCGCCAGCCGCGCGCCGTAGGCGTTGTCGATGGTGACCTGCGGGCGCGCGCCCTCGACGAGCCATTCGCAGGCGAAGACCACCGGCGGCAGATGCGCCGCCGCGCTTCCGGCAGGCGGCAGCGCCTCGGGCAGCGCGCCGTCGAGGACGATCAGCCCGTCGGCGCGGTTGTTGTGCAGATAGTCGAGGATGCCCTCGCCGGCATGCGTCTGGTGGGTATCGGCGATCAGCACGTTGTAGCCGGACGGCGCCATCGCCGAGGCGATGCCGGAGAGGATCTGCGAGAAGAACGGATTGGCGAGATTGGGCACGAGGACGACGATGCCGCCCGCCTGCCGCCGGCGCAGGTTGCGGGCGGCGTGGTTGATGCGATAGCCCGTCGCCTCGACCGCCCTCAGCACGATCGCCCGCGTATCGTGCGAGACGAGGCCGGGCGACGACAACGCGCGGCTGACGGTCGCCGTCGACACGCCGGCGGCCTCGGCCACGTCCCTGATCTTCGGAAACCTCTTCGTCATCTCCGCTTTCCCCAACTCCAGAGGGCGGCTTCCCATAGCAACAATGCGCCGGAGACGTATCGGGAAACTGGCCCCTTGTAATCAATTACATTCTGTGTTTTCGTGAATTGCAATCGATTACATCGCTGCAACGCAGCAGTTTTCCGCTGCGAGCGCGAAATCGGTCGACGGGCGTGGAGGCGCCGCAAGGAGGATTCATGAAGACGATCAAGGGCCCTGCGCTCTTCCTAGCACAGTTCGCCGGCGACGAGGCCCCGTTCAATTCCTGGGATTCGATCACCCGCTGGGCCGCCGACTGCGGCTATGCCGGCGTGCAGGTGCCGAGCTGGGACGGCCGGCTGATCGATCTCGAGAAGGCCGCCGCCTCCCGCGACTATTGCGACGAGTTCAAGGGCATCGCCCGCGAGAACGGCGTCGAGGTGACGGAGCTCTCCACCCATCTCCAGGGGCAGCTCGTCGCCGTCCACCCCGCCTATGACGAGGGCTTCGACGGCTTCACCGTGCCGCAGATGCGCGGCGACCCGAAAGCCCGGCAGGCGTGGGCGGTCGACCAGGTCCGGAAGGCGCTGACGGCGTCGCGCAACATGGGCCTGACCGCGATGGCGTCGTTTTCCGGCGCGCTGGCATGGCCCTACATGTATCCGTGGCCGCAGCGCCCGGCCGGGCTGATCGAGGCCGCCTTCGACGAGCTGGCGCGGCGCTGGCGGCCGATCCTCGACCACGCCGAGGCCTGCGGCGTCGACGTCTGCTACGAGATCCATCCCGGCGAGGACCTGTTCGACGGCACGACCTACGAGATGTTCCTCGAGCGCGTCGGCAACCACGCCCGCGCCAACATGCTCTACGACCCGTCGCACTACGTCCTGCAGTGCCTCGACTATCTCGACAACATCGACATCTATGCCGAGCGCATCCGCATGTTCCACGTCAAGGACGCGGAGTTCAACCCGACCGGGCGGCAGGGCGTCTATTCCGGCTACCAGCCCTGGGTGAAGCGGGCCGGCCGCTTCCGCTCGCTGGGTGACGGGCAGGTCGATTTCGGCGCGGTGTTCTCGAAGCTGACGGCCAACGACTTCGACGGCTGGGCCGTGGTCGAGTGGGAGTGCTGCCTCAAGCACCCGGAGGACGGCGCGCGCGAGGGCGCGGAGTTCGTCCGCAGCCACATCATCCGCGTCACGGAGAAGGCGTTCGACGACTTCGCCGACGGCGGCACCGACGAGGCCGCCAACCGGCGCATGCTCGGGCTGGAATAGGCGCGGCCGGCGGGAAGAAGGCGTTCGGCGGAACCATGCGGAAGGAAACGGACTGATGGCGATCACCGGCACGACCGAATGCGACGCGGGCGAACGCACCGCAGGCCCGATCCGCCTCGGCATGGTCGGCGGCGGCAAGGACGCCTTCATCGGCGCGGTCCACCGTATCGCCGCCCGTCTCGACGGCGAGTTCCGGCTCGTCGCCGGCGCGCTGTCCTCGACCCCCGAGCGGGCGCTGGAGTCAGGCCGCGCCCTCGGCCTCGACGAGAAGCGCATCTACGGCTCGTTCCGCGACATGGCCGCGCGCGAGGCGCGGCTGAAGGACGGCATCGAGGCGGTCGCCATCGTCACGCCGAACCACATGCACTATCCGGCGGCGCGCGAGTTCCTGAAGCGCGGCATCCACGTCATCTGCGACAAGCCGCTGACCTCGACGCTGGCCGACGCGCGGAAGCTGGCGGCGCTGGCGAGGGAAAGCGACGCGCTCTTCGTGCTGACCCACAACTACACCGGCTATCCGATGATCCGCCAGGCGCGCCAGATGGTCGTCGAGGGCGCGCTGGGCACGATCCGCGTCGTGCAGGCCGAGTATCCGCAGGACTGGCTGACGGAGGCGGCCGAGGAGACGGGCTCCAAGCAGGCCTCGTGGCGCACCGACCCGGCGCGGTCCGGCGCGGGCGGCTCCATCGGCGACATCGGCACCCATGCCTTCAACCTGCTGTCCTTCGTCACCGGGCTGAGGACGGAAGAGCTCGCCGCCGACCTGCACCGCTTCGTGGCGGGGCGGCGCGTCGACGACAACGCGCACGTCATGCTGCGCTTCGAGGGCGGCGCGCGCGGCATGCTGTGGTCGAGCCAGGTGGCGCCGGGCAACGAGAACGGCCTGAAGCTACGCGTCTACGGCGACAAAGGCGGCCTCGAATGGAGCCAGGAGGAGCCGAACCGGCTGTGGTTCACGCCGTTCGGCGAGCCGAAGCGGCTCATCACCCGCAACGGCGCGGGAGCGAACGCGGCGGCGGCGCGCGTCAGCCGCATCCCGTCCGGCCATCCCGAAGGCTATCTCGAAGGCTTCGCCAACATCTATGCCGAGGCCGCGCGCGCCATCCGCGCCCGCCGGGCCGGAGAGCCCCTGCCCGCCGACGTCCTCTACCCGACCGTCGAGGACGGCGTCGAAGGCCTGAAGTTCATCGACGCCTGCGTGCGCTCGTCCGCCAGGAACGGGAGCTTCGTCACGCTGTGAACGACGCGGCCGGCCTCTCCCCCGCAATGCTGGAAGCGCGCAAGGTCTCCCGCTCGTTCGGGGCGGTCGAGGTGCTGCACGGGGTCGACCTGGCGCTGCGCGCCGGCGAGGTCCACGCGCTGATCGGCGAGAACGGGGCGGGCAAGTCGACGGTGATGAAGATCCTGTCCGGCTACCTCGCGCCGAGCAGCGGCGCGCTGCTGCTCGACGGCAAGCCGGTCTCCTTCTCGTCCAGCGAGGAAGCGGAGGATGCCGGGATCATCCTCATCCACCAGGAATTCAACCTCGCCGAGCAGCTGACGGTCGAGGAGAACATCTTCCTCGGCCGCGAATGGAAGAAGGGCCCGTTCCTGCGCAAGCGCGCCATGCGCGACGAGGCGGCGCGCCTGCTGGGCGAGCTGGAGACCGGCGTCAGCCCCGACGCGCGGGTGCAGGACATCTCCGTCTCCGACAAGCAGATGGTGGAGATCGCCAAGGCGCTGTCGCGCAACGCGCGCGTCGTCATCATGGACGAGCCCACCGCCGTGCTGACCAACCGCGAGGCCGCGGTGCTGTTCCGGCAGATCGAACGCCTGAAGGCGCGCGGCACGGCCATCCTCTACACCTCGCACAAGCTCGACGAGGTGGCGCGGATCGCCGACCGCGTCTCGGTCTTCCGCGACGGCAGCCTCGTCGCCCACGCCATGGCCGGCGAGATGAACGAGGACGCCATGGCGCAGGCCATGGTCGGGCGCGAGCTGTCCAACCTGTTTCCGCCGAAATCCGCGCCCGCCGGAGGCGACACCGTGCTGGCGGTGCGCGACCTCTCGGTCGGCGACATCGTCCGCGACGCCTCGTTCGACCTGCGCCGCGGCGAGATCCTCGGCTTCTCCGGCCTGGTAGGCGCCGGCCGGACCGAGCTGATGGAAGGCCTGATCGGCGTGCGCGAGGCGCGGGGCGCGATCGAGATCGCCGGCAAGCCGGCGTCGATCGGCTCGGTCAGGGACGCGCGACGCCGCGGCATCGTCTACCTGACCGAGGACCGCAAGGGGCGCGGGCTGCTCCTGACCAAGGGCATGCGCGAGAACCTGACCCTCCTGGCGCTCGACCGCTTCGGCCGCGTCACCATCGACAAGAAGGCCGAGGAGGCCGCGCTCGACGGCGCCATCGCCGAGTTCGACGTGCGGGCGCCGACACGGCAGGTCGTCGTCGGCAACCTGTCCGGCGGCAACCAGCAGAAGCTGCTCCTCGCCAAGACCATGCTGGCGGAACCCGACATCGTCATCATCGACGAGCCGACGCGCGGCATCGACATCGGCACCAAGCAGCAGATCTACGGCTTCATCCACCGGCTGGCGGCGGCCGGCAAGAGCGTCATCGTCATCTCCTCCGAGATGGCGGAGATCATCGGCCTGTCGCACCGCGTCGTCGTGATGCGGGCCGGCCGGGTGACCGGCATTCTCGAAGGCCAGGACATCAACGAGGACACCATCGTGCGCCATGCGATGGGGCTCGAGGGCAAGGTGGCGGCATGACGACACAGGCTACCCCGACGGCCGCACGGCCGGGTTTCAGGATCGACTTCCACGTCTGGGGGCCGGTGGTCGCGCTCCTGGCGCTGATCGCGCTCGGCGCCTGGCTCAACCCCAATTTCCTGAGCTACGGCAACGTCACCAACGTCCTGGCGCGCTCCGCCTTCATCGGCATCATCGCCGTCGGCATGACCTTCGTCATCACCGCGGGCGGACTCGACCTCTCCGTCGGCTCGATGGCCGCTTTCATCGCCGGCGTCATGATCATCGTGATGAACGCGCTCGTGCCGTCCATGGGGGTCGGCTGGGGCGTCATCCTCGTCGGCATGGTCGTTGCGCTCGCCGCCGGGCTGGTGGCCGGCCTCGTCAACGGCCTGCTGATCACGCAGGCCCGCATCGAGGCGTTCATCGTCACGCTCGGCACGATGGGCATCTTCCGGTCGCTGATCACCTGGCTCGCGGACGGCGGCACGCTGTCGCTCAACTCGGCGGTGCGCGAGGTCTACCGCCCGGTCTACTATTCCGGCCTGTTCGGCGTGGCGTGGCCGATCATCGTCTTCGCGATCATCGTCGTCATCGGCGAGGTGGTGATGCGCAAGACCGCCTTCGGCCGCCACTGCGCCGCCATCGGCTCGAACGAGCAGGTGGCGCGCTACTCGGCCGTCCATGTCGAGCGGGTGCGGCTCGCGACCTACGTCCTGCTCGGCGTCCTCGTCGGCGTCGCCACCATCATGTACGTGCCGCGCCTCGGCTCGGCCTCGAGCTCGACCGGCGTGCTGTGGGAGCTGGAGGCGATCGCCGCCGTCATCATCGGCGGCACCGTGCTCAAGGGCGGCTTCGGCCGCGTCTGGGGCACCGCCGTCGGCGTCCTCATCCTCAGCCGCATCGGCAACATCCTCAATCTCGCGGACCTTGTCAGCCCGTACCTCAACGGCGCGATCCAGGGCGTGATCATCATTCTCGCCGTCGTCCTGCAACGGCAGAAGAAAACGGAGCGCTAGAAGGCTCGTCGCTTCGTCGCAGCCACCTAACCAGGGAGGAAGACCATGAAACTGAAATCTCTCGCCGGCGCGCTGGCGCTCGGCATCGCGATGGCAACGCCCGCCTACGCCCAAGACGCCAGGACGGCGATCATCGGCGTGTCCATCCCCGCCGCCACCCATGGCTGGGCCGGCGGGCTGAACTTCCACGCCCAGCGCACCATCAGCGAGCTCGAGGCGCGCTACGAGAACCTCGACTTCGTGCTGACCACGGCCGGCGATCCCGGCCAGCAGGTGTCCGACATCGAGGACATGGTCGCGACCCGCAACATCGACGCGCTGGTCGTGCTGCCGTTCGAATCCGAGCCGCTGACCGGTCCGGTCCAGCGCGTCAAGGAGGCGGGCAAGTGGGTCACGGTCGTCGACCGCGGCCTCAGCCAGGAGGGCATCGAGAACCTCTACGTCGCCGGCGACAATCCGGGCTTCGGCCGCGTGGCGGGCGAGTTCTTCCGCGAGCGCCTGCCGAACGGCGGCAAGGTCGTCGTGCTGCGCGGCATCCCGACCACCATCGACAACGAGCGCGTCGAGGGCTTCCAGGCCGCGATCGAGGGCTCGGGCATCGAGATCGTCGGCATGGAGCACGGCAACTGGAACCGCGACGACGCCTTCGAGGTGATGCAGGACTTCCTGTCCCGCCACGCCGAGATCGACGCCGTGTGGGCCTCGGACGACGACATGGCCGTGGGCGTGCTGGAGGCGATCAACCAGGCCGGGCGCAGCGGCATCTGGGTGCTCGGCGGCGCGGGCATGAAGGAGATGATCGAGAAGGTCATGAACAACGACGAGACCATCCCGGCCGACGTCACCTACCCGCCGGCGATGATCAGCACCGCGATCGAGCTGACGGCGCTCAACTTCGTCACCAACGTGCCGGTGTCGGGCCGCTTCATCATCGGCTCGGTCCTGATCACGCCGGAGAACGCGGCGAGCTACCACTTCCCGGACTCGCCGTTCTGAGCTTCCGGGCGCGCGTGCATCCCACGGCGGATGCACGCGTCCTCGCGGCCCCGGCACCGGATGCCCCCAACCGGGCTTCCCCGATGCCCGCGGCCAACCGCCCGGCCCATCATGCGGCGGCCCTGTTCCGGCTGGGCCGCCGTTCCGTTTCCGGGCCTCTCTCCCACCGTCTCCGGTCCCGTTCGCTACAGTCGGGAGTCGGACCGTATGAATGCCCCTTTCCCCCCGGACAGGAGGCGCCCGCGCGGTTCCGGCGACGGGTCGCGGTTTCCACGACGGGCGCCGCCGGCCTGACCCACGCAGGGGCAAGGATGGCGACGGGCCGTCTCCAACGAAAACGGCCGGCGAAGTGCCGGCCGTCCGATGCGTGATGCGCGTGGGTGTCGCTGCCGGCCCACCGCTCAGAGCGGCTTCCTGATCCATTTCTGGATGACGCCGACGATGCCCTCGCGGAAGAGCAGCACGGTGATGACGAAGATCACGCCCTGGATGATCGTCACCCACGCGCCGAAGGTGGCGAGGTAGTTCTGCATGGTGACGATGACGGTGGCGCCGATGATGGGGCCGAAGACGGTGCCCATGCCGCCGATCAGCGTCATCAGCACCACCTCGCCCGACATCGCCCAGTGCACGTCGGTCAGCGAAGCGAGCTGGAACACGATCGCCTTGGTGGCGCCGGCGAGCCCGGCGAGCGCCGCCGACAGGACGAAGGTGGCGAGCTTGTAGCGATTGACCCGATAGCCGAGCGAGATCGCGCGCGGCTCGTTCTCGCGGATCGCCTTCAGCACCTGACCGAAGGGCGAATGGATTATGCGGTAGATGGCGAGCATGCCGCCGAGCGTGATCGCGAGCACCACGAAGTAGAGCGTGAAGTCCGACCTGAGGTTGATCAGCCCGAACAGCATGCCGCGCGGCACCGCCTGGATGCCGTCCTCGCCGCCGGTGAACGGCGCCTGCAGCGAGAAGAAGAACACCATCTGCGCGAAGGCGAGCGTGACCATGGCGAAGTAGATGCCCTGGCGACGGATGGCCAGCGAGCCGATGGCGAGACCGAGGATGGCGGCGGCGAGGACGCCGGCGATGATCGCCAGCTCCGGCGGCAGCCCCCAGACCTTGGCGGCATGGGCGGAGATGTAGCTCGCCGAGCCGAAATAGGCGGCATGGCCGAAGGAGAGCAGGCCCGTATAGCCGAGCAGAAGGTTGAAGGCGCAGGCGAACAGCGCGAAGCACATCACCTTCATCAGGAAGACGGGGTAGAGGAAGAACGGCGCCGCGAGGCCGACGGCCAGCAGGGCGAGGAAGATCGCCACATGGTGGCGCGGCATGCCCGCCGCGGTGATGCCGCCCTGGGCGAGAGGCGCCGCGGAGGAGGTTGCGCTAGGGGTCGCCGACATCACGCGGTCCTCCCGAACAGGCCGGCCGGCTTGACCAGAAGCACGATGGCCATGATGACGAAGATGACGACCGACGAGGCCTCGGGATAGAACACCTTGGTCAGCCCCTCGACCAGCCCCAGCCCGAAGCCGGTGACGATGGAGCCGAGGATCGAGCCCATGCCGCCGATCAGCGTCATCAGCACCACCTCGCCCGACATCGACCAGTGCACGTCGGTCAGCGAAGCGAGCTGGAACACGATCGCCTTGGTGGCGCCGGCGAGCCCGGCGAGCGCCGCC
>JAEZXF010000314.1 GCA_023419995.1 Pseudomonadota bacterium
CCGACGGGCCGATGAAGGCGGTGACCGCCTTCTCCGGTATGTCGATGGCGACGTCGAACAGCGCCTGCTTGGGGCCGTAGAAGACGCTGACGTCGCGGGCCGTGATGCGCGCGGGGCGCGGGTCGGCGTCGGGCGTGCGGATCGTCGACGACTTGGTCGTGTAGAGATCGGATTGCGGAACGATCTTCTCGGCCGGCATGTGCATCTCCGTGGCCTCCGTTCTGGTTATCGTGATGGGGGTCATGCGCGCTTCTCCAGACGCGAGCGCAGGAAGATGGCGATGGCGTTGAGCGCCAGCATCAGCCCCAGCAGGACGATGATCGCCGCCGAGGTGCGGGCCTCGAAGAAGTTGCGGTTCTCGTTGCCCTGCCAGAGATAGATCTGGACGGGCAGCGCCGTCGACTGGTCGAGCGGCGTCGCCGGCACCTGCGCGACGAAGGCGCTCATGCCGATCAGGAGCAGCGGGGCGGTCTCGCCCAGCGCCTGCGCCACGCCGATGATGGTGGCGGTCAGGATGCCGGGATAGGTGACGGGCAGGACGTGGTGGAAGACTGTCTGCGTCTTCGACGCGCCGAGGCCGAGGGCTGCCTGCCGGAGCGACGGCGACACGGCGCGCAGCGACGAGCGCGTGGCGATGATGACGGTGGGCAGCGTCATCAGCGTCAGCACCAGGCCGCCGACCAGCGGGGCCGACAGCGGCAGGTGGAACCAGTTGATGAACACGGCCGCGCCGAGCAGGCCGAAGACGATCGACGGCACGGCGGCGAGGTTGTTGATGTTGACCTCGATCAGGTCGGTCAGGCGGTTCTTCGGCGCGAACTCCTCGAGGTAGACCGCGCTCATCACGCCGATCGGCACGGCGAGCAGGATCACCACCAGCATCATGTAGAGCGAGCCGACGAAGGCGCCGGCCAGGCCGGCCGAGGCGGGCGCGGAGCGCGAGTCGACGTTCTTGAAGATGTGCCAGGCGAAGGAGAAGCGGATGGCGCCCTCGGCGTGGAGCTGGTCGGCCAGCGCCCGGGCCGGGGCGGAAAGCTGCTGCTGGGCGTCGGGCAGGCTGCGGTCGATGTTGCCCTTCAGCCAGTTGTCGGTGTTGGCCGAGGCGAGCATGTCGACGCGCACGGTCCGGCCGAGCAGCGAGGGGTTGGCGACGAACATGTCGCGGAGCTGGAAGCGGGCGTTGGTCTCGACCACGGACAGCACCTGCCGCGCATCGGCCGTGGTGTCGGGGGCGGCGGCGCGGATCGCCTGCTCGACGACGCGGTTCCAGTTCAGCATCGTCACCTGGCGCTCCCAGTCGAGGAGCGCCCTGCGGTAGTCGGCCGGGGACTGGCCGGCCTGCTGCTGCGGCTTCGCCTCGACCTTGATGATCTCCGGGTCGAAGGCGACGTCGAGCGACAGGGTCGCCTGGGTGAAGGCCGGCAGGCCCTTGGACAGGATCATCACGAACAGGATGGCGACGAAGCCGAGCGCGGCGGCGATGGCGGCGATGCCGTAGAAGCGGAACCGCTTCTCGCGGGCATGGCGCGAGGCGAGGCCGGCGCGGATCAGCGAAAGCCGTTCTTCGGAGGTCATTCGTACTGCTCCCGGTAGCGACGCACGATGTAGAGCGCGGCGACGTTGAGGACGAGGGTCATCGCGAACAGGGTGAGGCCGAGCGCGAAGGCGACCAGCGACTGCGGCGAGGCGAAGTCGGTGTCGCCGGTCAGCTGGTTGACGATGGTGACGGTGACGGTCGAGACCGGCTCGCCGGGGTTGAGGCGCAGGAACGGGCTGTTGCCGGCGGCCAGCACCACGATCATGGTCTCGCCGATGGCGCGGCTCACGGCGAGCAGGAACGCGCCGACGATGCCGGGAAGCGCGGCCGGCAGGATGACGCGGCGGATCGTCTCCGACTGGGTCGCGCCGAGGCCGAGCGAGCCGTCGCGCAGGCCCCTGGGCACCTGGCGGATGATGTCGTCGGACAGCGAGGAGATGAACGGGATGATCATGATGCCCATGACCACGCCCGCGGTCAGCGCGCTGGTGGCGCGGATGTTGAGGCCGACGGCCGCGCCGGCCGAGGCGAGGAACGGGCCGCCCGTGACCAGCGCGAAGAAGCCGTAGACGATGGTGGGGATGCCGGCGAGGATCTCGATCGCCGGCTTGACGGCGTTGCGCACCCGCGGCTGGGCGTACTGCGTCAGGTAGATCGCCGACATCAGGCCGACAGGCAGCGCGACGAGGATGGCGATGCCCGCCACCATCAGCGTGCCCCACAGCAGCGGCAGCAGGCCGTACTCGCCGCCGGTGCCGTGGCCGGTGGTCGAGAAGCCGGGCCGCCACACCGTGCCGAAGAAGAAGTCGATCGGGCTGACGAAGGTGAAGAAGCGGATCGCCTCGGCCAGGAGCGAGGCGACGATGCCGGCCGTGGTCAGGATGGCGACGACGGAGCAGCCGATCATGACGACGCGCACGAAGCGCTCGACCTCGTTGCGGGCGCGCAGCCGCGGCGTGATGCGCCGGCGCGCGACCCACATGGCGAGCGCGCCGGTGCCGGCGGCGGCCGCGACCACGGCGGCGAAGGTCAGGGTGTTGAACTCGCGCAGCGCCTGGGCCGCGGTATTCTCGTAGGGGCGCAGCTCGCCGGCGACGCCGAAGCCGGATTCGATCTGGCGGATGCGGCGGATGGCCTCCTCGAGGGCGGTGCCGTTGAGCGCGGCGATCTCCGGCGGAAGCTGCGCCATGATCCAGGCGCGGCTGGCGACGTCGGAGAGAAGGGCCCACAGGCCGACGATGAGAAGCGCGGGCACCAGCGCCCAGATGGCGGCGAGCGCGCCGTGATAGACGGGACGCGAATGCAGCCGCCCGCCATCGGCGGGCACGAGGCTGAGGCTGCGGGACTGCCCGGCCCGGTAGGCGAAGGCGAGGAGGATCAGCAGCAGTCCGGCGATGATGGTGGCGTTCACGGGCTATCGTCCCCAGCAAAGGAAAGGGAGCGGGCCGGCGAGCGGCCCGCTCCGTCTGGCTGCGGTGTTACTTCAGGTCGGCGGCGGTGAGGGCCTTGCCGTCCTTGAAGCCGGCCAGCACCTCGGCGGTCTCCTCGGCCGGGGCCGGGATCAGGCCGGCGGCCTCGAGCGTGCCGCCCAGGCCCGCCATCTGGTCGGAGAGGAAGAACTCGACATACTCCTCGACGCCCGGGACGACGCCGATGTGCTCGCCCTTGACGTAGAAGAACAGCGGGCGCGACACCGGGTACTCGCCGCTGGCGATGGTGTCGAGCGACGGGGTGATGCCGGAGATGGTGGCGACCTTCAGCGTGTCGCGGTTCTGGTCGTAGAAGGAGAGGCCGAAGACGCCGACCGTGTCCGGGTTGGACTGCAGGCGGGCGAGCGTCTCGGTGTAGTCGCCGGCGATCTCGACCACGACATCCTGGCGGAAGTTCTTCAGCACCTTCTCGAGGTCTTCCTTGGACAGCTCGGGCAGGCCGGCTTCCTTGGCGCCGCTGGCGATCACGCGCTCCTCGAACACTTCGCGCGTGCCGTGGTTGGAGGCCGGGATGGCGAGGGCGATCGGCTGGGCCGGCAGCGAGGCGTCGATCTCGTTCCAGGTCTTGTAGGGGTTGTCGACCAGCTTGCCGTCGACCGCGACCTGCGCGGCGATCGCCTTGAAGACGTGGACCGGCTCGAGCGCGAAGTCGCCCTTCGTGGCGCTGGTGGCGAAGACGATGCCGTCATAGCCGATCTGGACCTCGCGGATGTCCTTCACGCCGGCGGCGTTGCAGGCCTCGACCTCGGAGGCGCGGATGCGGCGCGAGGCATTGGCGATGTCGATGGTGTTCTCGCCGACGCCCTGGCAGAACTGGCGCAGGCCGCCCGACGAGCCGCCCGAGCCGACGACCGGGGTCTTGAACTCGGGGAACGCCTGGCCGTACTCCTCGGCGACGATCGAGGCGAAGGGGAGGACGGTGGACGAGCCGGCGATCTGGATGGTGTCGCGCGACTGGGCCGCGGAAGCGCCGGCCTGGAGGGCCAGGGCGAGCGCCGCAGCCGAGACGGTGAGAATGAGCTTGTTCATTGGAGCCTACTCCTGTTCGGAAAATCCGTCGACGCGCTTGCGTCGGGAGCGGCAATAAAGGCGCTGTGTAACAGTTGCATGACAGTTTCATGTCTGGCGGGTAACGGGTTGATTCACCGTTCTGCCCCGCAGCCGTCTTCCGGCATGCTGCCGCGGCCTTCGGCCGCCGCGCTGCGGAAGGAGGGCCGGACGGCCGCCGGCGGCGCCCGGGCCTTGCGAACTCCGGGGGTTCTTTCCCTGCGGCTCAGCCGGTGGCGACGCTCGCGGCGGCGGCGCGCACCCAGCGCTCGATCTTCTCGGTCAGCGCCTTGGGGCTGATCGGCTTGGAGAGATAGTCGTCCATGCCGGCCTCGATGCAGCGCTCGCGGTCGCCCTTGAGGGCGTGGGCGGTGACGCCGACGATCGGCGTATGCGTGCCCGACACCTCCTCGAACGCGCGGATCCTGCCCGTCGCCTCCAGCCCGTTCATCTCCGGCATCGACACGTCCATCAGGATCATGCGCGGGTTCATGGTGCGATGCGCCTCGACGGCGAGCCTGCCGTTGCCGACGATCTCGTAGGTCAGGCCGGTCTCGTTGAGGATCTGGGTGAAGACGAGCTGGTTCACCTCGTTGTCCTCGGCGACGAGGATGTCGACGCGGTGGCCGTCGCCGTGCTTCGGCGCGACGATCCTGAGAGAAGGCCGCGCTACGGGGTCCGTCCGCTGCGGCTCGGCCGCCTGCTCGGTCCGGGCCGCGCGCGCGCCGGCGTCGCGGCCGCGATGCGCCTGGATCGTCGAGACCAGCGCCTCCAGCAGCGCCGAGGAGCGCGCCGGCTTGATGAGGGTCTGGGCGATGCCGAGGTCGCGGTAGGCGGGCTGGCCGAGCTGCTGGTCGACCGACGTCAGCATGACGATCGGGGTGGCGGCGATGCGCGGCATGGCGCGGACGAGGCGCGCCATCTCGATGCCGGTCATGCCGGGCATCTGGAAGTCGAGCACGGCGCAGTCGACACCGAGTCCTCGCGCGGCGACCGCTTCCAGCACGGCGATGCCCTCCGGCCCGCTTTCGGTGGCGCAGGCGTCGAAGCCCCAGCTCGTCATCTGCTCCATCAGGATCGAGCGGTTCACGGCGTTGTCGTCGACGACGAGGATGCGCGCGCCCGACACGTCGAGCGGCGCGGCCCGCTCGCTGCGCGGCGCGCCGGCGCGCGGCAGCTCGACCGTGAACCAGAAGGTCGAGCCTTCGCCCTCGCGGCTTTCCACGCCCACCTCGCCGCCCATCAGCGCCACGAGGCGCGAGGTGATGGCGAGGCCGAGGCCGGTTCCCTCATGCCGGCGGGTCGAGGAGGCGTCGACCTGGCTGAACTTGTCGAACACCTGGCCGAGCTTGGCCTCCGGAATGCCGATCCCGGTGTCGGTGACGGAGACGCGCAGCAGCGTCGTCGCGCCGCGGTCCTCGCCGCAGACGTCGGCGAGCACGTGGCCCGAATCGGTGAACTTGACGGCGTTGCCGAGCAGGTTGGTGATGATCTGCCTCAGGCGGCCGACATCGCCGACATAGTGCTCGGACAGGCCCGGCTGCACCCGGACGATCAGCTCCAGGTTCTTTTCCTTGGCCCGTGTCGAGACGAGGGTTGCCACGTCCTCGATCGCCTCGGCGAGATGGAACGGCGCGGGGTCGAGCACGATCTGCCCGGCGTCGATCTTGGAGAAGTCGAGGATGTCGTTGATGATGGTGAGCAGCGCGTTGCCCGACTTGACGATGATGTCGGTGAAGGTCTTCTGCCGCGCGTCGAGGTCGGATTTCGCCAGCAGCTCCGCCATGCCGAGGACGCCGTTCATCGGCGTGCGGATCTCGTGGCTCATGTTGGCGAGGAACTCGGACTTCGCCCGGTCCGCCAGCACGGCGCGGCGCTGGGCCTCCTGAAGCTCGGCCTCGCGCTCCTTCATGTCGGTGATGTCGGCGCTGGAGCCGATCAGGTGCACCCTGCCGTCGGCGCCGACGATGCGGCTCTTGCGGGCGATCAGGTGGCGCATGGTGCCGTCGCGCCGGGTCAGCGCCTCCTCGGTCTCGTCGGTCCGCCCGGTGGCGAGGACGCCGAGGTCGCGCCGGGCGAAGCCCTCGCCTTCCTCGCCGAAGAAGTCGCGGTCGGTCTTTCCGAGCGCCTCGTCCTTGGAGATGCCGGTGATGGCGCACCACGCCTTGTTGACGAACTCGAGCGCCAGCGTGTCGGACTTGACGTAGGACGAGACGGGCAGCTCGTCGAGCACGTGCTTGTAGAGCTCGATCTCGGCCATCGAGGCGCGCAGCGCCTCCTCGCGCTGCTTCATCTCGGTGATGTCGTAGTAGGAGACGAGCCGCTTGCCGCCGGACAGCGACGTGACCGAGTAGATCATGGTGCGGCCGTCGGCGCGGGGAAACTCGCGCGGGGCGACGTCGCCGCGGCGGATCTCGTCCAAGCGGGAGGTGACGTAGTCCTCCCACACCGAATCGGAAGCCTCGTAGACGCCGTTATGGCGGTTCACGTCCATCAGGGCGCGGAACGGCCCGCCGATCGGCACGTCCTCGGGCGTGACGTTCCAGATGTCGAAGAAGGTCCTGTTGACAAGCTCGGTATGGAGCGAGGGATCGAGGATGACGACGCCGAGGTTCATCGCGTCGAGGCTGCGCTGGAGGTCGTGCACCAGCATCTCGGCCCGGTGCTTGGCCTCGGCGAGCTCGGCCTCGCGCCGGGTCAGCGCGGCGAGGTCGTCGGAGGGGCTGGCGGCAAGGGGCGCGGCGCGCTGGAGCTCGCCTCCATCGCCTTGTCCGGCCGCGATCGGCCCCGGTGCGCTTTCGTCCTCCCGCATAGCCTGACGGCCCCAGCAAATTCCTCCGGGGACCGTTATATTCGCCATGCCTTAATGAAATGCTAACCATGATCGCATGCCGGACCAGAGCCAGGACGCGGGGTCGCGAAAGGCCGGATGCCGGAAGCGGGAAAAAGAAAACCCGCCGGGGGAGGAGGTCCGGCGGGTTGTTCTGGGACGCGGCCTGGGGGGAGGAGATAGCCGCGTCGAGTGTCGGCTTTCCGGGAGGAGGAAGATCGCCGACACCCACCAGATAGGATTCGCCGGCTTGCGATTCAACTGTGCCGTGTGCATGGCTGCCTTGCAGGAATGAAGGTACAGCCTCCGCGGCCGGCGCGCGCGCATGGAGCGCGGGGTGGCGGCGGATGCGGAGGAGGTATTCCTCCGGCCGCAACCCTTTGAAAACAAATCTTTTTGCCGGAGGATTCGGTGTTGTTTCCGGTATTTCTAATGTTGATTCCGGATATACAGTTTTACCGATGGGGAAAATTCTGCTTATTGTTGTGAAGTATTTACAGTAAAACCAATAATTAACCATGTTCTCCGAGTGTGCGTAGTGCAGTGGCCAGCCGGCGGCAATGCCGGCAAGCAGCATGGCGCGCGGTTGGGGTGGCGCCGCCGACATACCAGACAATGCTTTTGCAGGAATGGATGACGGATGACCAATCAGGCACACGATCCGGTCGCTCTCAGGGAGCGGCTCGACTTCATCGGCATAGACAACGGGGCAAGGGAGAGGCTGCGGGGGCTCAAGGAGGTGATCGCGGGCGCGATCGACGGCGCGCGCGGCGAGTTCTACGCCAGAGTCCGCGTCACGCCGCAGACGGCGCGGATGTTCTCCGACGAGAAGCATCTCGACAGCGCCAAGAAGCGCCAGGAATCGCACTGGGGCATCATCGCCGACGCGCATTTCGACGCGCGCTACGTCGAGGGCGTCTCGGTGGTCGGGCAGGTGCACGCCCGGCTGGGGCTCGAGCCGCGCTGGTACATCGGGGGCTACGCGCTGATCCTCGAGCAGCTGATCGGCGCGGTGGTCGCGGCGCGCTGGCCCTCGGCCTTCGGCCGCAGGCATGCCGCGGACCTCGCCCGCGAGGTCTCCACCGTGGTCAAGGCGGCCATGCTCGACATGGACTACGGCATTTCGATCTATCTCGAGGAGCTGGCCGCGGCGCGGCGGAAAACCGAGGAGGAGAAGGCGAGGGCCGAGGCCGACCAGCGCGCCGCGCTCCAGCTTCTGGCCGACGCGCTCAACGACCTGGCGGCCGGCGACCTCGAAAGCCGGCTCTCCGCCGAAATGCCGGCCGAGTTCGCCGAGATGGCGCGGAACTTCAACTCGGCCGTCGGCTCGCTGCATGCGGCGATCGCCGAGGTCTACGCCACCTCGACCTCGATCGTGAACGGCGCCGAGGGCATCGCCAACGCTTCCGACGACCTGTCGCGGCGCACCGAGCAGCAGGCGGCGAGCCTCGAGGAAAGCTCGGCGGCGCTGCACGAGCTATCCGAGAGCGTGCGCCTGACGGCGGACAACGCCGGCAAGGCGTCCGGGGTCGTCGGCGCGACGCAGGCCGAGGCCAACCAGTCCGAGAAGGTGGTGGCCGATGCCGTCGCCGCGATGGGCAACATCAAGTCGTCCTCGGAGGAGATCGCCGCGATCATCGGCGTGATCGACGAGATCGCCTTCCAGACCAACCTGCTCGCACTCAATGCCGGGGTCGAGGCGGCGCGCGCCGGCGATGCCGGCCGAGGCTTCGCCGTCGTGGCGCAGGAGGTGAGGAGCCTCGCCCAGCGCTGCGCCAGCTCGGCCAGGGAGATCAAGGAGCTGATCTCGACCAGCAGCGGCCATGTCGACGACGGCGTGTCGCTGGTCGGCGCGGCCGGCCATGCGCTCGGCCGTATGATCGCCCGCATCAACGAGATCAACCAGCTGATGACCGACATCGCCTCGGCCGCCTCGGAGCAGTCGCGCGGCATCGCCGAGGTCCATTCGGCGGTCAGCCAGATGGACCAGATAACCCAGAAGAACGCGGCGATGGTCGAGGAGACCTCGGCCGAAACCCAGCGGCTGAAGGACGAGGCGGTCGACCTCGCCGCCAAGCGCGGGCGGTTCCGCATCCGCGCCGGGGCCGGGCAGCCGGTGGCCCGCTCGGGCCCGGCCCAGCCGCGGGCGGCCGCGCAGGAAAGGCCGCGCACGGCCGGCTC
>JAEZXF010000322.1 GCA_023419995.1 Pseudomonadota bacterium
CGACATCGCCATCCTGGTGGTGGCGGCAGACGACAGCGTGATGCCGCAGACGATCGAGTCCATCAGCCACGCCAAGGCGGCGGGCGTGCCGATCATCGTCGCCATCAACAAGATCGACAAGCCGTCCGCCGACGCCCAGAAGGTGCGGACCCAGCTGCTCCAGCACGAGGTGTTCGTCGAGTCGATGGGCGGCGAGGTGCTCGACGTCGAGGTTTCGGCCAAGAACCGGACCAACCTCGACAAGCTGCTCGAGGCGGTCCTCCTCCAGGCCGAGATACTCGACCTCAAGGCCAATCCCGACCGCACGGCCGAGGGCGTGGTCATCGAGGCCAAGCTCGACAAGGGTCGCGGCCCGGTGGCGACGGTTCTCGTCCAGACCGGCACGCTCAAGCCCGGCGACATCGTCGTCGTCGGCAACGAGTGGGGCCGCGTGCGCGCGCTCGTCGACGATCGCGGCGACCACGTCAAGGACGCGCCGCCGTCGATGCCGGTCGAGGTGCTGGGCCTGCAGGGCACGCCGCAGGCCGGCGACCGCTTCGCCGTGGTCGAGAACGAGGCCCGCGCCCGCGAGATTTCCGCGTATCGCCAGCGCCTCGCCCGCGACAAGGCCGTGGCCCGCCAGGCCGGCCAGCGCGGCTCGCTCGAGCAGATGATGTCGCAGCTCCAGACCTCCGGCCTCAAGGAGTTCCCGCTGGTCATCAAGGGCGACGTGCAGGGCTCGATCGAGGCGATCATCGCCGCGCTCGACAAGCTCGGCACCGACGAGGTGCGGGCGCGCATCGTCCATTCGGGCGCCGGCGCCATCACCGAAAGCGACGTGTCGCTGGCGGAGACGTCAGGCGCCGTCATCCTCGGCTTCAACGTGCGTGCCAACAAGCAGGCACGCAGCGCGGCGGATTCGCTCGGCATCGAGATCCGCTACTACAACATCATCTACGACCTGGTGGACGACATAAAGTCGGCCATGTCCGGCCTGCTGTCGCCCGAGCGCCGCGAGACCTTCCTCGGCAATGCCGAGATCCTCGAGGTGTTCCACATCACCAAGGTCGGCAAGGTGGCCGGCTGCCGCGTCACCGACGGCAGGATGGAGCGCGGCGCGGGCGTGCGCCTGATCCGCGACAACGTCGTCATCCACGAGGGCACGCTGAAGACGCTGAAGCGCTTCAAGGACGAGGTCTCCGAGGTGCCGGCCGGCCAGGAATGCGGCATGGCCTTCGCCAACTACGAGGACATCCGCCAGGGCGATGTCATCGAGGCCTATCGCGTCGAGATGGTGTCGCGGTCGCTCTGATCGCCGGGATCACGCGGATCGGGGCCGGCTTCTGATCGGGCCGGCCTCCCCGCACGCCAGCCGGCCGGCGCAAGGGCCGTCCGGCTCAGAAGCGGTATCCGATCCGCACCCCGGCATGGTCGGCGCCCTGGTTGCGCGTACACAGGCCCCCGTTCGAGAAATGATCGTGATAGACCTGCACAGTGAGGTTTGGGCTGACGTCGTAGCCGAGTCCCGCCGAAAGGTGGAAGAGGGCCCGGCAGCCCAGCGCCTTGTACCCGACCGGGCCGAGGAGGTCGTCGGCGTTGTGGACCGCGCCGCCGGCGCCGGCGAGAATGTAGAGGCGGTCGGTGACGTAGGCCTCCCATTCGACGCCCGCGAACACGAAGTCGGTCCGCTGGCCGCCCGGCGAGACGTTGACGCCCAGATAGGGCCGCGGCGCGCCGATCGGGGCGAGGAAATCGGGCGAGGGAAACAGGATCTGGCCGTGCAGCGTGAGGCCGGAATAATCCTGCCCGCTGAACAGGCCGGTGTCGTAGGATGCCAGGCCGAGGCGCAGCTCGAGGCGGTCGGCGTTGCGGCTCTCGAAGCGCAGGCCGTCGACCGGCGTTTCGTCGCCGGCCGTCGCTGGCGACGGGGCGAGCAGGGAAAGCACGAGGGCGGGCAGGATATGACGAAGCTTCATCGTCGGCCGAATCATCGAGGTCCCGGAACGCGCATCGTCGGTCCGGGCGCAAAGATCTGTCAAGCGGAGCGATCCGCGCGGGCATCCATGACGGAGAAGGTGGCATGACGAAATCGGCGGGTCCTTCCCAGCGCCAGCTCCGCGTCGGCGAGCAGGTGCGCCAGGCCCTCACCGTGGTGCTCCAGCGCGGCGAGGTGCGCGACGAGGTGCTGGAGGCGACGCTCGTCTCCGTCTCGGAGGTGCGCATGTCGCCCGACCTCAAGATCGCGACCGCCTTCGTCGCGCCGATGGGCGCTGCCGACGACCAGGCCGTCATCAAGGCGCTGGCCCGCAACGCGAAGTTCATCCGCGGCCGCGTCTCCGGCGCGCTCCGGCAGATGAAGTACATGCCGGAATTCCGCTTCCGGCTCGACACCAGCTACGACAACATGGCCCGCATCGACGACCTGCTGCGCTCCCCGGAAGTGGCGCGCGACCTCGACGCCGGCGAGGAGGAAGAGAACTGATGGCCCGCCAGCGCAAGAAGAAGGGCCGGCCGGTTTCCGGCTGGGTCGTGCTCGACAAGCCGAAGGGCATGGGCTCGACCGAGGCCGTGTCGAAGATCAAGTGGCTGTTCAAGGCCGAGAAGGCCGGGCACGCCGGCACGCTCGACCCGCTGGCCTCCGGCATGCTGCCGATCGCGCTCGGCGAGGCGACGAAGACCGTGCCCTACGTCCAGGACGGCGCCAAGGTCTACCGCTTCACCGTCGCGTGGGGGCAGGAGCGCACCACCGACGACCTCGAGGGCGAGGCGACCAGGACCTCCGACCTGCGACCGGGCGAGGCGGAGATCCGCGCCGTCATGCCGAAATACACCGGCGTCATCATGCAGACGCCGCCGCAGTTCTCGGCGATCAAGATCGCCGGCGAGCGCGCCTACGACCTCGCCCGTGAGGGCGAGACGGTCGAGATCCCCGCCCGCGAGGTCGAGATCGGCCGCTTCGACCTGGTCGCGATCCCCGACGCGAACACCGCGGTGTTCGAGATCGAGTGCGGCAAGGGTACCTATGTGCGCTCGCTCGCCCGCGACATGGGCCGCGACCTCGGCTGCTACGGCCACATCGCCGAGTTGCGCCGCACCGAGGTCTATCCGTTCACGCCCGACGACTTCGTCACCATGGCCGAGCTGGAGCAGGCGGCGGCTCCGGTGTCGCCGCCCGAACCCGCCGAGGAGGGCGGCGAGCAGCGCGCGCCCCGTCCCGGACCCGCGGAATGGAAGGCGCTCGACGCGCTGCTCCTTGACACCGGCGCCGCGCTCGACTGCCTGCCGCAGGTGGTCGTCACCGACGATGCCGCCACGCGCATCCGGCTCGGCAACCCGGTGATCGTGCGCGGCCGCGACGCGCCGGCCGAGGCGGACGAGGCCTGCGCCTTCGCCCGCGGCCGCCTCGTCGCCATCGGCGCCATCGAGGCCGGCATGTTCCGGCCCAAGCGCGTCTTTACGAACTGATTTCTCTGGCATTTCCGCGCTTCTGCGGGCATTGTCCGGTCAGCGGATGCGAGGAAGTCTTGTCGGACGGTGAGCATGCCAGGAAAGCGGGCCGCCGCGGCCGGATTTCGATCAGCACCATTCTGTGGCTGCTGGTCGGAGCCATTGTCGTACCCGAGCTGATCTTCTCGACCATCGCCTTCCAGCGCAACAACCAGGCGCAGCAGGCGATGCTGACCTCGCTGGCCGAGGCCACGGCCGGCTCCATCGCCGAGACGGTCGACCGCCACGTCGCCGGAATGGTGATGACGCTGCGGGTGTTCGCCTCCTCGCGTGCGATCGAGACCGGCGACTTCGACAGCGTCTACCGGCGGGCGTCCGAGGCGCTGGGCAGCACCGACACCTATCTGGCCGCGGTCGACGGCGACCTGCGGCAGATGTTCAACACCCGCGCGCCGCTGGGGGCGGCCCTGTCGGACATCACCAGCAAGGCCACGGCCGAGCGGGCGATCGAGAGCAACGCGCCGGCCGTCACCGGCGTCTTCTTCGGCAGCACCGCCCAGCGCTGGGTGTTCAACGTCATGCTGCCGGTCGACGACAATGCCGGCGGCGCGCGGCTCCTCATCCTGTCGCAGAACGTCGAGTCGCTCGCCGGCGCGCTCGCCGCGCGCAACCTCCGCGGCGGCTGGAACGCCGTCATCGTCGACGAGAGCGGCATGGTCCTCGCCTCGTCGCAGTCGTGGGAGGAGGTCGGCAAGCCGTTCTTCCTGGCCGGCGGCGCGCAGCCGGTCTCGGGCGGCACCGTCCCTGTCACGGTCGAGCACGGCGGCGAGACCTACGAGACCGTGCGCTCGCGCTCGGAGCTCGCCGGCTGGCAGACCATCGTCTGGGCGCCCACCGCCGTGGTGCGCGCGCCCGTCATCAGCGCCATGCGCATGCTGGCGCTCGGCGGGCTGGCCATCGTCGCCGTCGGCATCGTCCTCGCCTGGGCGCTCGGCCGCCGCATCACCGGCTCGGTGCGCAAGCTCGCCAACGACGCGCGGCGCCTCGGCGCCGGCGAGCACGTCGAGGAGGGCGACTATCCGGTGATCGAGATCGCCACCGTGTCGCAGGCGCTGGCGCAGGCCTCGAAGGAGAGGCGCGCCGCCGAGAACGAGATCCGCTTCCTGATGCGCGAGGTCGCGCACCGCTCCAAGAACCAGCTCACCGTCGTCTCCTCCATCGCCAAGCAGACGGCGCGGCACGCCCGCACCTTCGCCGCCTTCCAGGATTCGTTCCAGAAGCGGGTGCAGGGGCTGGCGCGCTCGACCGACCTGCTGATCGCCGGCGGCGTCGCCGGCATCGAGCTCAGGGCGCTGGTCGATGCCCAGATCGAGCCGTTCCGGCCGAACGACGCCACGCGGCTGGAGATCTCCGGCGTGCCGTTCCGGCTGTCGCACCAGGCGGCGCAGACGCTCGGCCTCGCCCTTCACGAGCTGTCGACCAACGCGGCCAAGTACGGCGCCTTCGCCTGGCCGGAAGGCCGCCTCAAGGTGAGCTGGCGGCGCGCGGGCGACCGGCTGGAGTTCCACTGGCGCGAGTTCGTGCCGCGCGTGCGCCGGCGCGGCGACAGCCGGGGCTTCGGCACCGAGGTCATCGAGCGGATGATGGGCGGCGCGCTCGAGGCCGAGATCGAGCGCACGCTCCATTCCGACGGGCTGGAATGCCGCTTCTCGATGCCGCTGGCGCGGCTGGAGCCGGAGGCGGCGATGCCGGAGAAGGAGGCCCGGCAGGGCTGACCGGCGCGGCCGCGGCGATTTCTCTGGCAATCTCGGCGCACTTCCACTATATGCGCGGCAACATTCGCGCCATTCGCGATTGTTCACCGGCCCCCGCTGGACGACATCCCGGCCGTGGGCGACCCGTTTCCTCCCGTTTGAAAGGAAAAACGCGATGTCGATCACCGCAGAACGCAAGCAGGAACTGCTGAAGGAATTCGCCACCGCCAAGGGCGACACCGGCTCTCCGGAAGTCCAGGTGGCGATCCTTTCCGAGCGCATCAAGAACCTGACCGAGCACTTCAAGGACCACAAGAAGGACAACCACTCCCGCCGTGGCCTGCTCGCTCTCGTCTCGCAGCGCCGCAGCCTGCTCGACTATCTGAAGCGCAAGGACGAGGGCCGCTACCAGACCCTCATCGAGAAGCTCGGCCTGCGCCGCTAGAAAAGCCCGCCCCGGGCGCCCGCGAACC
>JAEZXF010000333.1 GCA_023419995.1 Pseudomonadota bacterium
CCCTTACCCTCTCCCCACAAGCGGGAGAGGGGATCGCCACCATCGAGGCCGTCTTCCTTCTCCCCGGTCACGGGGAGAAGGTCCCGGCAGGGAGATGAGGGGCGGCGTCGATGCTGACGGCGTTGTCTCTCCTCACGCCCGGCCGTAGCCGCCCGCGGTGGGGATGTTCACCGTCGAAGCCTCGCCGGCTTCGAACGGGGTCGGGTCACGGCCCGTCATTCCCCTGCCCGGATCTTCTCCGCAGGCGCAGAGGAGGATGGCTGCGGCGTCGACACTCCTTTCTCCCCGTTCCGGGGAGAGGAGGCCGGCAGGCAGGTGAGGGGCGGCGCGGCGCCTGACGATCTCACGCCCCGCCGTAGCCGCCGGCGGTCGGCGTGACCACCGTCACCGCCTCGCCGGCCTCGAGCGTGGTCTGGTCGCAGCCCTTCAGCACCTCGACGGTTCCGTCGAGGCGGCGCACCTCGGTGCGGCCGAGCTCGCCGTCGCCGCCGCCGGCGATGCCGCGCGGCAGGACGGAGCGATGCGAGGACAGGATGGCGCAGTCCATCCTGCGGGTGAAGCGCAGCGTCCGCGTCGTGCCGTCGCCGGCGGGATAAGCGCCCTTGCCGCCGGAGCTCTCGCGCAGACCGAAATTCTCGACCACGACCGGAAAGCGCATCTCGAGGATCTCGGGGTCGGTCAGGCGCGAGTTGGTCATGTGGACGTGGACGCCCGACGTGCCGGCGAAGCCCGTGCCGTCGTTCATGCGGCCGGCCGGCGAGCCGGAGCAGATCGTCTCGTAATACTGGTACTCGTCGTTGCCGAAGGTCAGGTTGTTCATCGTCCCCTGGGAGTTGGCGATGGCGCCGAGCGCGCCGAAGATGGCGTTGGTGACGTGCTGCGACGTCTCGACATTGCCGGCCCCCACCGCGCGCGGATAGGCGGGCTTGAGCATCGAGCCCTCGGGGATGACGATGCGGATCGGCCTGAGGCAGCCGGCGTTCATCGGGATCGGCGCCTCCACCATGACGCGGAAGCAGTAGAGCACGGCGGCGCGCGCCACCGGCTCGGGCGCGTTGAAGTTGTTGCCGATCGCCTCCGAGGTGCCGGTGAAGTCGACCGTCGCGGTGCGGGCGGCGCGGTCGACCGTGATCTTCACCCGGATCACCTGCCCGGTGTCGGTCGGGTACTCGTACTCGCAGTCGTCGAGCCGGCCGATGAGGCGGGCGACCTCCTCGGCCGCGTTGTCCTGGACATGGCCCATATAGGCGTGGACGACGTCGAGGCCGAATTCCTCGACCATGCGGCGAAGCTCCGCCGCGCCGCGCTCGTTGGCGGCGATCTGGGCCTTGATGTCGGCGATGTTCTGCGCCGGGTTGCGGGCCGGCCAGGGGTGGTCGGTCAGGAGATGGTGCAGCTCCTTCTCGCGGAAGGTGCCGCGCTCGACCAGGCGGAAATTGTCGAACAGCACGCCCTCCTCGTCCACGGTGGTGGCGAGCGGCGTCATCGAGCCGGGCGCGGTGCCGCCGACGTCGGCGTGATGGCCGCGCGAGGCGACCCAGAACAGGATGTCCTTCCCCGCGTCGTCGAAGACCGGGCTGACGACGGTGATGTCGGGCAGGTGGGTGCCGCCATTGTAGGGCGCGTTGAGCGCGAACACGTCGCCGGGCGCGATGGCTCCCTCGTTGAGGCGGATGATGGTCTCGACCGAGCGGTCCATCGAGCCCAGATGCACCGGCATGTGCGGGGCGTTGGCGACCAGCGCGCCGGTGCGGTCGAACACGGCGCAGGAGAAGTCGAGCCGCTCCTTGATGTTGACCGAGTGCGCCGTGTTCTGGAGCGCCACGCCCATCTGCTCGGCGATGTTCATGAACAGGTTGTTGAACACCTCGAGCAGGATCGGATCGGCCTGCCTTGTCCCGACCGCCTGGATGCGCTGCATCTTCTCGTGGCGCGACAGGACGACGTGGTCGGCGCCGGTCAGAAGCGCGGTCCAGCCCGGCTCGACGACGATGGGCTGGTTGGCCTCGATGAGGAGGGCGGGACCCCGCACGCGGTCGCCGGCGGCAAGGCCCTCGCGGCGGAAGACGCCGGCGTCCTGCCATGCGCCGCCGCAGAAGATCCGCGTCCGCAGGTCGGTGGCCGCCTCGCGCGCGGCCGCCTCGCCCGTCGCGCCGGTCTCCCTCCCCGCCGTCCGCTCCCAGCCCTCGATCTCGACCGCCTCGACCGTGACCGGCTTGTCCGGGGTGATGAAGCCGAACTGCGCCTTGTGCATGGCCTCGAACGCGTCGCGCACGGCGGCGAGATCGCCGTCGAAGGCGATGTCGAGGGCAGTGTCGGTGCCGGCGTAGCGCAGGTGCAGCTTGGTGCGCAGCTCGACCGTCCCGTGGGCCAGCCCCTGCTCGGAAAGCTCGGCCAGCACCGCCGCCGACAGCTCGTCCTGCAGCGCCTCGATCGCGACGCGGCTTTCCTCGGCCAGCGGCTGGACGAGACCCTGCTGGCGGCTCGCCGTCACCGTCGCCAGCCCCATGCCGTAGGCCGAGAGCAGGCCGGAGAGGGGATGGATCAGGATGTGCTCCATGCCGAGCGCGTCGGCCACCAGGCAGGCATGCTGGCCGCCGGCGCCGCCGAAGGAGTTGAGCAGGTAGCGGGTGACGTCGTAGCCGCGCTGGACCGAGATCTTCTTGATGGCGTTGGCCATGTTCTCGACGGCGATCTTGAGGAAGCCTTCCGCCACCTCCTCGGCCGAGCGGCCCTCGCCGACGCTCGCGGCGATCTGCGCGAACTTCTCCGCCACGGTGTCACGGTCGAGCGGCTGGTCCTGGCCGGGGCCGAAGATCGCCGGGAAGAAGTCGGGGTTGAGCTTGCCGAGCATGACGTTGGCGTCGGTGACGGTCAGCGGGCCGCCGCGGCGGTAGCAGGCGGGGCCGGGGTCGGCGCCGGCCGAATCCGGGCCGACGCGGAAGCGGCCGGGCTCGGCATGCAGGATCGAGCCGCCGCCGGCCGCCACCGTGTGGATGCGCATCATCGGCGCGCGGATGCGCACGCCGGCGACCTCGGTGTCGAAGGCGCGCTCGTACTCGCCGGCCGAGTGGGCGACGTCGGTCGAGGTGCCGCCCATGTCGAAGCCGATGACGCGGGGGAAGCCGGCCTGCACGGCGGTCTGCACCATGCCGACGACGCCGCCGGCCGGGCCGGAGAGGATGGCGTCCTTGCCGCGGAAGCGGTCGGCCGCGGTCAAGCCGCCCGACGACATCATGAACTGCAGCGTCGGTCCCGGCTCGCCCGCCGGCGTCGCGCCGAGGATGCGGGCGACGCGGGAGACGTAGCGGCGCAGGATCGGCGACAGGTAGGCGTCGACCACCGCGGTGTCGCCGCGCCCGACCAGCTTGACCAGCGGAGACACCTCGTGGCTGGCCGAGACCTGGCCGAAGCCGACCTCGCGCGCCAGCGCGGCCAGCGCCGCCTCGTGGGCCGGGTTCTGCCAGGAATGCATCAGCACGATGGCGACGGCGTCGATGCCGTCGGCCTTCGCCTTCGCCAGCGCCGGGCGGACGCTCTCGGGGTCGAGCGGCGTCTCGACGCTGCCGTCGGCGAGAAGGCGCTCGTCCACCTCCTCGACGCGCTCGTAGAGCTGCTCGGGCAGGACGATCCTCTTGGCGAAGATGTCGGGCCGCGCCTGGTAGGCGATGCGGAGCTGGTCGCGGAAGCCGCGGGTGATGAGGAGCGCCGTGCGCTCGCCCTTGCGCTCGAGCAGCGCGTTGGTGGCGACCGTGGTGCCCATGCGCACCGTGCTGATGGCGGCCGCAGCGAGATCGGCGCTCGACGCCGCGCCGACGAGCCGGCGGATGCCCTCGATCGCCGCATCCTCATAGGCCTCGGGATTCTCGGACAGGAGCTTCAGCGGGTGAAGCCGGCCCTCGGGGTCGCGGCCGATGACGTCGGTGAAGGTGCCGCCGCGATCGATCCAGAAATCCCACTGGCCCGCCTTCCCGCGCTGGTCCTGCGACATAGACTTTCTCCCGGTTCAACCCTGGCGACACGGTCTTGCGCCGATCGCTGACAAATCGTTGACAAATTGCGAATGAACTGTCAACTTTCATCCCTGTGCCGCGTTCCGGCGCGGCGAAAAGACCGATCATAACCGGCATCGCAACCGAAAGAGGGAAACAGGGACATGAAGCATTTCACTCGCGCAGGCCTGCTCGGCGCCGCCTTCGTCACGCTCGCGGCGTTCCCCGCCTCTGCCCAGACGGCATGGGACATGCCCACGCCCTACGGCGACGGCATCTTCCACACCAAGAATATCCACCAGTTCGCCGAGGACGTGAAGGCCGCGACGAACGGCAGCCTCGTCATCACCGTCCATTCGGCCAATTCGCTGTTCGGCCATGCCGAGATCAAGGACGCGGTGGTGGACGGCTCGGTGCAGATCGGCGAGTTCCTGCTGTCGCGGCTGGCCAACGAGGATCCGATCTTCGCGCTCGACTCCATCCCGTTCCTCGCCTCGTCCTACGACGAGGCCGAGAAGCTGTGGGCGACGTCGCGCGAGGCGGTGTCGGCCAAGCTGGCAGAGGAAGGGCTGACCGTGCTCTATGCCGTGCCGTGGCCCGGTCAGAGCCTCTATCTCAAGAGCGAGGTGACGGACCCCGCGCAGATGCAGGGCCTGAAGTTCCGCGCCTACAACGTCGCCACCGAGCGGCTGGCCACGCTGCTCGGAGCCACGCCGACGCAGGTCGAGGAGACCGACATCCCGACCGCGTTCTCGACCGGGCGCGTCGAGGCGATGATCACCTCGCCGTCGACCGGCGCCAACGCCAAGGCATGGGACTTCGTCAGCCACTACATCGACACCCAGGCCTGGCTGCCGAAGAACATCATCGTCGTCAGCACCGCCGCCTTCGAGGCGCTGAGCGAGGACGAGCGCAAGGCCGTGCTGGACGCGGCGGCCGCCGCCGAGGCGCGCGGGCTGGAGATGTCGAAGGAGGAGACCTCGAGCAAGATCGCCGAGCTCGAGGCCGGCGGCATGAAGGTGTCCCAGCCGTCCGAGGCGCTCGCCGCCAAGCTGCAGGAGGTCGGCAAGACCATGACCGCCGAATGGGAAGCCTCGGCCGGCGACGCCGGCAAGGCGGTCGTCGAGGCCTATCGCAACCAGTAGGCGGGAGACGGGCGGGCCGGAGCGGCAGCGCGTCCCCGCAGACGCGGCCCTGGCGCTCCTCCCGCCCACGGCGCATCGGACCGTCCGGGCGGAGAGCCTCCGCGCCCCGGTCCGATGCCCCGAACCCGCCGGCAACGCTTCGGGGACCGTTCCCATGCGCAAGGCGCTCGATGCCCTCTACGGTGCCGCCCTCGTCGGCGCCTGCCTCTCGATGATCCTGATCGCGACGCTGGTCTTCCTCCAGATCCTCGGCCGCGTCGCGGACGGCGTCGCCGGCCTCGTGGGCCTGCCGCGCTACGGGTTCATCATTCCCTCGCTGGCCGAGATCGGCGGCTTCCTGTTCGTCGCCTCGGCCTTCCTCGCGCTGCCGTCGACGCTGCGCGCGGCCGGCCATGTGCGCGTCACGCTGCTCCTGCGCTACTTCGGCCCGCGCGGCGACCGGGCGATGACGGTGCTGGCGCTGCTCGGCGCGCTGGCGCTGACCGCCTTCGCCACCTGGTCGGTTTGGCTCCTCACTTACGCCTCCTTCCTGCGGGGATCGCTGTCGATCGGCATCGTCGCCATCCCGCTGTGGATACCGCAGGCGGTGATGACGTCGGGCCTCGTCATCTTCGGCATCGCGCTGCTCGACGAGCTCGTCGCCATCCTGCGCGGCGGTGAGGCGGCGTTCCGGCTGGCGGAAAGCCAGCGCGAAGCCTCCGAGGGAGGGCACTGATGGACATCGGCCTCATTTCGCTCCTTCTCGTCGTCGTCCTGTTCGGCCTGCTGCTCGCCGGCCTGTGGGTCGGATTCGCGCTGATGGCGGTCGGCCTCGTGGCGATGGAGCTCGCCACCAACGCCCCCGTCACCTCGGTCTTCGCCCGCCGCGTCTGGGGCTCGATGAACGTCTGGGACCTGACGGCGCTGCCGATGTTCATCTGGATGGGCGAGATCCTGTTCCGCTCGCGCCTGTCGTCCGACATGTTCGAAGGGCTGGCGCCGTTCACCCGCCGGCTGCCGGGCCGCCTGCTCCACGTCAACGTCTTCGGCTGCGCGCTGTTCGCCTGCGTCTCCGGCTCGTCGGCCGCGACCACGGCGACGGTCGGCCGCATGTCGCTGCCCGAGCTGAAGCGGCGCGGCTACGACCCGAAGCTGGCGATCGGCACGCTCGCCGGCTCCGGCACCTTCGGCTTCCTCATCCCGCCGTCGATCATCATGATCGTCTACGGCGCGGCGACCGAGCAGTCGATCGCCCGCCTGTTCCTCGCCGGCGTCGGCCCCGGCATCATGCTGGCCGCCATGTTCTCGGCCTATGTGATGATCTGGGCGATGATGAACCGCGACGCCATGCCGCCGCCGGAGCCGAAGGCGAGCTGGAGCGAGAAGCTGCGCGCGCTCGGCCTGCTCCTGCCGACGGTGCTGCTGATCGTGGCGGTGATCGGCTCGATCTATGCCGGCTTCGCCTCGCCGACCGAGGCGGCGGTGCTCGGCGTCGTCGGCGCGCTGGCCATCGCCGGCCTCAGCGGCGGCCTCGACCGGGAAAGCTTCGTCACCGCGCTGCGCGGGGCGGCGGTCACCAGCTGCATGATCGCCTTCATCCTCGCCGGCGCCTCGTTCCTGACGGTGGCGATGGGCTTCACCGGCATCCCGCGCACGCTGGCGGCGTGGATCGGCGAGCAGGGCTTCTCGCACTATGCGCTGCTGGCCGTGCTGCTGGTGTTCTTTATCGTCATCGGCTGCTTCCTCGACGGCATCTCGATCGTGGTGCTGACCACCTCGGTGATCCTGCCGATGGTGCTCGCCGCCGGCATCGACCCGATCTGGTTCGGCATCTTCCTCGTGCTGGTGGTCGAGATGAGCCAGATCACCCCGCCGGTCGGGTTCAACCTGTTCGTCATCCAGTCGATAACCGGGCGCAACATCTTCGAGATCGCCTATTACGCATTGCCGTTCTTCCTGCTTCTGGTATTGGCGACCGCAATCCTGACCGTATTCCCGGAGATCGCGCTGTGGCTGCCCGGAACGATGATGAGCAACTGACGGCCGCCGCCATCGGGCCGGTCGTCTCCTCGGCGCACCTGGCGAACTCCAGCCTGCCGGCGCTGTCGGAGATCGAGTTCGCGCTGACCATGTCCAACAACGCCTTCCAGCGCTGGATGGTGCGGTGCATGACGGCGGCGGGCGGGCCGGCGATGTCGCCGCTCGAGGTGCTGATCGTCCACCTCGTCAACCACCGCGAGCGGCCGAAGACGCTGGCCGACATCTGCCTCGTCCTCAACATCGAGGACACGCATCTCGCCAGCTACGCCATCAAGAAGCTGGTCGAGCACGGGCTGGTGAAGACGGGCAGGAGCGGCAAGGAGAAGACCATCGCGATCACCGAGGCGGGCACCGCGCTGTGCAAGCGCTACGGCGAGGTGCGCGAGGCGCTGGTGGTGCGCGCCGCGCTGCAGCTCGGCCACGACCCGCAGGAGCTGTCGCGCATCGCCGCGGTGCTGCGGGCCCTGTCCGGCGCCTACGACCAGGCCGCACGGGCGGCGGCCTCGCTCTAGCCGTGGCGGTCTTCGCCTTCCTCGCCAGGAACGGACGGCTGATGCTGGTGGCGGGGCTTCTCGCCGGCGGGTTCCTGCCGGACCTCGCGCTGATGCTGCGCCCGGCGATCGCGCCGCTGATCGTCGGCCTGCTGTTCCTCGCCGTGCTCAGGCTGGGGCCGGAGGGCATCGCCGCCGGCCTCGGCGGGCTGCACCGCGCCGCGGGCCTGACGCTGCTGTTCCAGACGGCGCTGCCGCTCGCCGCCGCCGCCGTCTTCGCCGCGCTCGGCGTGCTCGCCCATCCACTGGCCGCCGGCACCGTGCTGGTGCTGGCCGCGGCGCCGATCACCGGCAGCCCCAACATCACGCTGATGGCCGGGGGCGACCCGGCGCCGGCGCTGCGCCAGCTCGTCATCGGCACGGCGCTCCTGCCCGTCACCGTGGTGCCGGTCTTCATGCTGATGCCGGCCTTCGGCAGCCCGGCGGCGGTGGTGCGCGCCGCGCTCGAGCTGCTCGGGCTGATCGCGCTCGCCGGCGGCGTCGCGGTGGCGCTGCGCCACTGGGGCGTCGTCGGGGGCAACGCCCGCTCCTACCTCGCCATGGACGGGCTGGCGGCGCTCCTCCTCGGCCTCGTCGTCATCGGCCTGATGTCGGCGATCGGCCCGGCCTTCCTCGACGACCGGCCGGCCTTCTTCGCCGCGCTCGCCGCCGCCTTCGCGCTCAACATGCCGATCCAGCTCGCGGCAAGCGCGCTCGCCGCGCGCTGCCGGCCCTCGGCCGCGCCGGCGATCGGCATCGTCGCCGGCAACCGCAACGCCGCCCTGTTCCTCGGCGTGCTGCCGGCGGCGACGGTGGACGAGCTGCTGCTGTTCATCGGCTGCTTCCAGATCCCGATGTACCTGACGCCGTTCCTGCTGTCGGGCTGGTTCCGCCGGCTGGCCGGCAAGGCGCCGGCGAAGCCGGATGAATGAGCGCGCCCGCGCCGGAATGAAAAACGCCGTCCCCTCGGCGGGAACGGCGCTTCTCCTGAGGTCTCTGCCTGACGGCCTTGGCTCCACCAGCCGCGCGCGGCGTCTCGGGAGC
>JAEZXF010000379.1 GCA_023419995.1 Pseudomonadota bacterium
CCTCCCGACCGCCTTTTCGAGGGAGTGCCGACGATGAAGCTGGAGAGGGACCCGCAGGGCGATTTCGTGGTCGAGCCCGGCATCCTGGCGCGCAAGCTCTCGGTGCCGGAGGACGAGCTCCGCCACCAGATGCAGCTCGGCCAGGTGACGAGCGCGGTCGAGCGGGGCGAGGGCGAGGATGCCGGCTGCCAGCGCCTGTCGGTTCGCTGCGGCGACATGGTCTGGCGCGCCGTCGTCGATGCCGGCCTCAACGTGGTCTCGGAAGAGGCCTTCGACCTGCGCTACAGGCGGTGGCGCTCGCCCCGCTAGCGCGGTCGCGACGCGCTTCTCCATCCCCGACCTGCGGGGCGGGAAAGATAGATCGCATCGGCGGTTTCACGAACGCGGGGTGATCCCGTGCGCCCGGGCGGGCGCTATTTCTTTCTTATGTTCGAGGGCAAGCCGCGCCGCGCTCCCAACCCCCGATGGGAGCGCGGCGAAGGAGCCGGCTTAACCCTCGCGCTCGTCGCGAAGCAGGATGCGTTCGGACGCGCCGTCGAGGTCGTCGTACTGGCCGCTCCTGAGCGACCAGAGGAAGGAGGTCAGCGCGATGGCGCCGAACAGGAGGGCGATGGGGATGAGGAAGACGAGACTGTTCATCGGAGTGCCCTATCGTATGGCCCTATCGTATGGCCTTGTAGCTGTGCCAGGTGCCGTGCCCGAGCACGGGGAAGACGATGACGAGGCCGATCAGGCCGGTGGCGACGCCGATCCCGGTGAGCACGGCGACGATCGCGCCCCACGCCAGCATCACGCCGAGGTTGTTCCAGGTGAGCGAGATCGAGGTGCCCATGGCGGTGAAGGCGTCGGTCCTCTCGGCCAGCAGCATCGGGATGGCGAAGGTGGAGACGGCGAAGGAGAACGCCGCGAACAGCCCGCCGACCGCCGTGCCGACGACGAGCATGCCCCAGCCCTCCGGCGTGGTCGCCAGCATCTGCGCCACGTGGTCTAGGCCGGGGAACGGCCGCAGCCCGAAGAACAGGGCGTAGATGATGACGGCGGCGCGCATCCACAGGAGCATCAGCAGGCACAGGATCGCGCCGGCGAACAGCACCTGCGGCCCCGACGCCGCCTTGACGAACACCATGCGCGCCAGCGACGGCGTGCGGCCGCCGGCGAGGTCGCGGCTCTTCTGGTAGAGGCCGATGGCGACGAGCGGCCCGACCACCATGAAGCCGGCCAGCGCCGGGAACAGGATGTAGTCGAGGCCGAGCGCGAACAGCGTCCACACCACGGCGACCGAGACGGCGAACACGGCGAAGCCATAGGCGAGGCTCGGCCCCGGCGTGGCGAGGAAGTCGCGCCACCCGGCGGAAAGCCAGCCGAGCGCGGCCGAGGCCGGCAGGCCGCGGCGGCGCTGATGGTTGAGCGGGACGGGCCGTGCCTGCGACGGCTGCGAGGTTCCTGTGCTCATCTCGTTCCCTTTCCTCAGCAGGCCGGCCGGGCGGCGCGGTAGGTCGCGCCCTCTCCGGCACGGGCCTTGCCGGATGTCCCGGCATGCGCCACGCAGTCGGGCTGCGAGGCGACGGCGACGTAGACCAGATGCGCGTTGGCGGCGACGAGCAGCAGCACCACCGCCGCCGCGATGCCGGCGGAGACGAGGCGCCAGTTCAGCCGCCGCGCCGGCGCGTGCGGGGAGACCGCGCCGCTCATTCGCGGGCGCTCCCGAGGCTGCCGACGTAGAGCGCCAGCACCTTGAGGTCGAGCGGCCTCAGCCGGCCTTCCCAGTGCGGCATGTGGCCCTGCCGGCCGCCATGGATCGAGGCCTGGACCGACTGCGCGTCGCCGCCGTAGATCCAGACGTCGTCGGCGAGGTTCGGCGCGCCGGTCTCGACCATGCCGGTGGCGTCGTCGCCGTGGCAGGAGGCGCAGTTCTCGGCGAAGATCTGCCGGCCATCCTCGAGGCGGGCGTCGCCGGCCAGCGCCTCGGGCCGCGACAGCGAGCGCACATAGGCCGCCACCGCCCGCACCTGGTCGCGCTCCAGCACGCCGTCGCGACCGAAGGCCATCATCTGCGACATGCGGGTCTCGTCATGGCCGGAATTGATGCCGACGCGGATGGTCTCGTGGATCGTTTCCGCATCGCCGCCCCACAGCCACGCGCCGGCGGCGAGGTTCGGGAAGCCCGGCCCGCCCGTGCCGCGGGTGCCATGGCACACGGCGCAGTTGTCGCCGAAAAGGGTGTGGCCGGTCTCGTCGACGATGCGCATCAGCGCCGGATCCGCCCGGATCTCGGCATAGTCGAGCGCCATCACGCGCTCGGCCCAGTCGGCGCGGCCGGCGGCGGCCTCCTCGACCTGCCGCGTCACCACCTCGCGCTGGTCGAAGCCGAGCAGGCCCCGCGTGTAGGTGGCGCCCAGCGGCCATGCCGGCATCAGGATCCAATAGCCCAGCGCGAACAGCGCCGTGGTGACGAGGAAGAACAGCGCCACGCGCGGGATCGGCGTGTCGAGCTCCTCGATGCCGTTCCATTCATGGCCCGTGGTCATCTGCCCGGTGACGGGATCGTGCTTCTCCGACGCCATGTCTATCTCTCCCCCGGCCCGCCGTTCCCGGGCCCGCTATTCCCCGGCTTGTCGTCTTCGTCGAGAATGCTCTTCTTGGCGCGGTCGAAGCGTTTCCGGTTCGCCGGCCAGAACACGTAGACCAGCACCGCGATCGAGAAGCCGATCAGGTAGAACAGCCCCCAGCTCTTGGCGAAGGCGACGAGGGAATCGTGGTCGATCTCCATGGCCTCACTCCGTCTCCGTCGCGCCCGTCTCGACCGCGCTCGTCTCGACCGCGCTTGTCTCGACCGCACTCGTCTCGACGTCGTCGGCGGCGTGCGCGGCTCCGGTCAGCCGGCCGAGGATCTGGAGGTAGGCGACGAGCGCGTCCATCTCCGTCAGCCGGCCCGGCTCGCCGTCGAAGGCGCGGATGCCGGTGTCCTCGCCGTAGCGTTCCGCCACGCCGGCGGCGAAGCCCGAATCGGGCGCCGCCTGGCCCATGGCGTCGGCGGCCGCGTTCTCGACCATCTCGTCGGTGTAGGGCACGCCGAGGCGCTGCATGGCCTTGAGGTGGCGCGGCAGGTCGTCGGTGCGCAGGCTGTCGCGCTGCAGCCAGCCGTAGCGCGGCATCACCGATTCCGGCACCACGTCGCGCGGGTTGACGAGGTGGGCGACGTGCCAGGCGTCGGAATATTTGCCGCCGAGCCGGGCGAGGTCGGGGCCGGTGCGCTTCGAGCCCCACAGCATCGGCCGGTCGTACTTGGATTCGACCGCCAGCGAGTAGGGGCCGTAGCGCTCGACCTCGTCGCGCAGGGTGCGGATCATCTGGCTGTGGCAGGCATAGCAGCCCTCGCGCACGTAGATGTTGCGGCCGGCGAGCTCGAGCGGCGTGTAGACGCGCATGTCCGGCGCCTCCTCGACCGTCTCGTCGATGGTTAACAGCGGCGCGATCTCGACCATGCCGCCGATGGCGGAGACGCCGATGATGGCGAGGACGAAGCCGATGGCGCTGCGTTCGAGCTTGCGGTGGAAGAATTCGGGCATGGCTACTCTCCCGGCTGGACGGCGGCGGCCGGCTTGTGGGGGACCGGCACGTCGGCGGCGCTGTCGCGCGCCTCGCCCCGGTGCGCGGCGCGGATGGTCATGAAGACGTTGTAGGAACCGACCACCGCGCCGGCGAGGAAGAACAGCCCGCCCACCGCGCGCGCGATGTAGTAGGGGTGCATGGCGACGAGGCTGTCGATGAACGAATAGGCGAGCGGGCCGCTCTCGGTGTAGGTGCGCCACATCAGGCCCTGGATGATGCCCGAGTTCCACATCGCGAAGACGTAGATGACGGTGCCGGTGAGCGCGAGCCAGAAATGCGCCTCGACCAGCCGCGGCGAGTACATGGCCTTCTGCTTCCACATCCACGGCACCAGCGCGTAGATCGAGCCGAAGGTGATCATCGCCACCCAGCCGAGCGCGCCGGCATGGACGTGGCCCACGGTCCAGTCGGTGTAGTGGCTGAGCGAGTTGACCGGCCGGATGGCCATGAACGAGCCCTCGAAGGTCGAGATGCCGTAGAACACCGCCGCCACCATCATGAAGCGCAGGGTCGCGTCGTCGCGCACCTTGTGCCAGGCGCCGTTGAGCGTCGCCAGCGCGTTTCCGGCCGACGACCACGACGGCACCAGCAGCATGATCGAGAAGGTCATGCCCAGCGTCTGCACCCACTGCGGCAGCGCCGTGTAGTGCAGGTGGTGCGAGCCCGCCCACATGTAGAAGAAGGTGATGCCCCAGAAGCTGATGATGGAGAGGCGGTAGGAGAAGATCGGCCGCCCGGCACGCTTGGGCATGTAGTAGTACATCATGCCGAGGAAGCCGGCGGTGAGGAAGAAGGCGACGGCGTTGTGGCCGTACCACCACTGCACCATCGCGTCCTGCACGCCGGAATAGACCGGGTAGCTGCGCGCCGAGGCCAGCCCGATCGGCAGCGCCAGGTTGTTGACGATGTGCAGGACCGCCACCACCAGGATGAAGGCCATGTAGTACCAGTTGGCGACGTAGATGTGCGGCTCCTGCCGCCGCTGCAGCGTGCGCAGGTAGATCAGGAAGTAGACCACCCAGACGACGACCAGCCAGATGTCGGCGTACCATTCCGGCTCGGCATATTCCTTCGACTGGGTGATGCCCATGAAGTGGCCGGTGACGGCGAGCACGCAGAACAGGTTGTAGCCGACCAGCACGAACCACGGCGAGAGCTGGTCGGGCAACCGCGCGCGCGAGGTGCGCTGGAGCACGTGGAAGGAGGTGGCGATCAGCGCGTTGCCGCCGAAGCCGAAGATGATGCCGGTGGTGTGTACCGGGCGGATGCGGCCGAAGCTCGCCCAGGCCTGGTCGACGAAGGTCAGCTCAGGCCAGGCCAGCAGCGCCGCCACCCATACGCCGAAGAACATGCCGAACACGGCCCACGCCATGGTCAGCACGATGCCGGCCTTGGTCGGGTCGTCGTAGTAGCGCGCAAGCCGCTCCTCGCTCGGCTCGGGCGCGTAGAAGCCGGCCATCACCAGGAAGGCTACGCCGAGGCTGAAGACCAGCACGACGAAGCCGTGCGCGCCCATGTGGTCGCCGCGGCCGGCGGCCGCCATGGCGAGGCCGACGAGGCCGAGAGCAAAAAGGATGACCAGCGCAAGCCGGCGTTCGGACAGCGTCAGTCCCGCTACCATGATGCCTTCCCCCGAACCGGCTTCGCACGCCTTTCAGGGCTTCACCGGCTTAAAACAGGTATTTTGTATGCCTCTTTTAGCAGCAAGCTTTTGCAATCCCAACAGGAAAGTGCATCGCCCGGGAGAAATTTTTATGGAAGCGGTTCGAGGCGGGGTCGGCGCGGCGGGGAAGGGCGGAACGGGAAGTCGACGCCGGCACAGGCTTGCGGCGGCCTCCCCCGCGCCACGATGCGGGGGAGGCCTGGGTTCATTCGCCGACCCTTCCGGGCAGGCTGAGGTCGCCGGAGGCGACGTCGAACACGTCGGCGACGCACAGGAGCGGCGCATGGACGCTGGCGTTGACGCGCAGGCCGGCGGTGACGCCGTCGTAGCTTGCGCCTGCCGCGGCGGCCATGCCGGCGAGCGGGACGCGCAGCTCCACGGTCTCGTCCGCGAGCGACGGCTCGAAGCCGGGGCTGTCGATCAGCAGCGGCAGGCCGGGCCATGTCTCCGGCAGGCGCGGCTTCGCCCCTTTCGGGATGTCGATGACCTTGAGCGCGCCGGCGCCGCAGGCGTCGTCCGGGCCGAGCACCACCCAGTGGCTGTGCCAAACGTCGCCGTCATTGCCGGCATCGCCGTCGCCGTTCTCGTCCCGGAGCGGCGTGTCGTCGAAATCCGGATGCGCGGTGACGGCCATGGCGAGGATGCCCGCCTTCTCGTCGAAGCCGGCTTCGTAGGGGTCGATGCCCGTCGGCCAGACATAGGCGAAGACCTCCGAGCCGGCGAGCGTGCCCGTGGACGTCGGCTTCGTCTCGCCCGCCTTGCCGGAGACCGCCATGTGGAAGACGATCTCGCCGTCCTCGACCGCCACCCTGGCATGGACGATGTCGAAATCGGCGACCTGCGCGTTTCCGGCCTCGGCCGCGACGCCGCCGGAACGGGCGTCGTGGGCGAGGGCCGGCGGAGCCGCCGCGGCGAGAAGCGCGGCCAGCGCGGCCGAGGAGGCGGACCGGTTCATTGCGTGCCTCCCTTCAGCGCGGCCAGCGAGGCGCCGTGGTTGATGTGGTAGGCGCTGCCGGCCAGCACCAGCGCCGGCACCGAGGCGACGCCGGCGGCCTCGGCCTCGGCGATGCGGGTCGGCTGGTCGCCGAGATGCACGATCTCGACCGTCCAGGCGGCAGGGTCGAGCGCCCCGGCGAGGCGCTGCTCGGCGTCGATGCAGACCGGGCACCCGGCATGGTAGAAGATGGCTTTCTGTGGCATGGTCTTCAGGCTCCCTTCTTTCCCATAAGAGCGTGAGCAAAAAGAGCGCCCCGCCATTGCCGTGGCCGGGGCGCTCGTCCTTCAGACCGTCTCGAAGGTCGAAAGCGCGGACGCCTTCTCCCGCGGGCCGGCCTCCTCGTGGTCGGCGCAGTCGAGACGCAGCGAAGCGTCGCCGAACGCGGCGTCCACGAAGGCGCAGTGATGCGGCTTCTCCGCATCGGAATGGACAAAGGGCCGGAAGAACCGGCAGGTCAGGCACAGCCGCTGCGGCTCGATGGCGCCGGCCTGCTGCAGCGCCAGGATCATCTTCGACAGGGCGCGGCGCATGCCGGCCTGCTC
>JAEZXF010000387.1 GCA_023419995.1 Pseudomonadota bacterium
CAGACCATCGAACATCGGCGCTTGCAACACCGCAAGCTCGCCGCCTAACATCAACCCCCAGGACGAGGCCCGCACTCCGCTAATTTACGCCGCGAGTTGTGCCAAATGTTCTGACGACGGACAGACCGAGAAGCCGAGATCACGCGCGCGCCTGATAAAGCGCAACGTATGCACGTCCTTGTCGGAGTAATCCCGCTATCCGCTATCCGTTCGCGACGCTTCCGCGATCAATCCGATCGATTCGTAGTAACGGATCATCTTCGCCGAGACGCCTGAAGCCGCCGCTGCTTTTCCGATGTTCATCCGCTGGATCCTTTCTTCGACTTATGTAGGCGCTTCCTCGGGCGTAAAAAATACGTCCGCGTGTATGTCCTCGCCACGCAAGCCCAACTCGCGAAGCATGATGCCGGAAGCATCGATCATGGCAGGCGGTCCGGCCATATATGCCTTCCAGCCATCGAGGTCCTGCACGTCATTCACGATCGCATCCGCTATCTTGCTGCCGCCATGCTGCTGGCCTTCCTGTCCGGCGCTATGCTGATCGCTATGGGCTTGTTCAAGTTGGGCTTTGTCGCGAATTTCCTGAGCCACCCGGTGATTTCCGGCTTCATCACCGCCTCGGGACTGCTGATTGCGGCCGGCCAGCTCAAATATCTGCTTGGCATCCCTGCCGGCGGCCACACCTTGCCGCAGATCGCGACCGGCCTCGTCGAGAATATCGGCTCGATCAATTTGCCGACGCTCGCCATCGGCACGTCGGTGCTGGCATTTCTCTACTTCGTGCGACTGCGCCTCAAGCGCGTCTTAGTCGCGCTCGGCCTTTCGGCGCGCATGGCCGACATCACGACCAAGGCCGGACCGGTTGCGGCCGTTGCCGCGACGATCCTCGCCGCAACGATGCTCGACCTCGGCCCGCAGGGCGTCGCGCTCGTCGGCGCCATCCCGCAAGGCTTGCCCGTCCCTGCTTTGCCTGTCTTCGATCTCGAACTCATCCGCATGCTCGCCGTCCCTGCTCTGCTGATCTCGCTGATAGGCTTCGTGGAATCGGTCTCGGTCGCGCAGACGCTGGCCGCCAAGCGCCGCCAGCGCATCGTGCCGGATCAGGAACTGATCGGGCTTGGCGTGGCCAACATCGCCTCGGCGATCTCGTCGGGCTATCCGGTCACGGGCGGCTTTGCCCGTTCGGTCGTCAATTTCGATGGCGGCGCTGAAACGCCTGCCGCCGGCATCTACACCGCCATCGGCATCGCGCTCGCCACATTGTTCCTCACGCCGCTTCTCGCCAGCCTTCCGCAGGCGACACTGGCTGCAACGATCATCGTCGCTGTCCTATCGTTGGTGAACGTCGCCGCCTGCCGTACCTCAGCTAGCCTGCGGGCGATTTCCCCACCGAGGGCATCGCACTGCTGCTGGCCGAAGAGGCGGGGACCTGTCTTTCTTTTGAGGCAAACCAGGCCTTTTCGTCGGCAGCGTCTCATGCTATCTACCGCGTGTCGTTATATCGAGAAGGGCAGATTTATGGACAAGAAAGCGTCTCTGGCCGCCTTAGCCGCGTTGGGGCAGGAAACCCGCCTGGACATTTTCCGCCTCCTTGTGCGCGCGGGGCCAGAAGGGGTTGCAGCGGGAGAGATTGCGACGCGAGTGGGAGCGGTTCAGAACACGACATCCTCCCATCTGAAGATCCTGACGCATGCGGGCCTCATCCGCCCCGAGCGGGATGGCCGGACCGTGCGCTACGTCGCCGACATGACCGGATTCCGTGACCTGCTCGCTTACCTGATGGAAGACTGCTGCAACGGCGCGCCCGAACTCTGCCGTCCAGTCATCAATGCCGTGACCTGCGATTGTTAGGAGCGATTTTCTATGTCCGACAGGCTCTACAACGCACTCTTCCTCTGCACAGGAAACTCCGCCCGCTCGATCCTTGCAGAAGCGATCCTGCGGAATCTCGGCGCTGGGCGCTTCCAGGCCTTCTCGGCCGGATCGCAGCCGAATGGCGAGGTCCATCCGTTTGCCATCGAACTCCTTCGGAACCTGAAGCTGGATACGTCTTTCGCGCGTTCGAAATCCTGGAACGAGTTCGCGGCGCCCGGTGCTCCGAAGATGGATTTTGTCTTTACCGTCTGCGACAACGCGGCAAACGAATCCTGCCCGGTCTGGCCCGGACAGCCGATGACAGCGCATTGGGGCATTCCGGATCCCGCCGCCGCTGAAGGCACGGATGCCGAGAAGCACCTTGCTTTCGCCGATGCCTATCGGCAGCTATCGAACCGCATTTCCGCCTTCCTGGCACTGCCGCTAGCTTCGATCGACCGGATGTCGCTCCAGTCCAGGTTGCGCGAGATCGGAAAGCTCGAAGTCTCGGCGGCCGCAACAGCATGAGACCCGGCATGGACGTGATCATCTACCACAACCCCAAATGCGGGACCTCGCGCAACACGCTTGCGATGATCCGCAATGCAGGAATCGAACCGCATGTTATCGAGTACCTGAAGACACCGCCGACGCGAGAGCTGCTGCGTCAGCTGGTGGAGCGGATGGGCACGTCGCTCCGCAGTATCCTCCGCGAGAAGGACACGCCTTACGGGGAGCTCGGCCTTGGCGATCCCGCCCTGACAGACGAGCAGCTGTTCGATGCGATTGAGAAGCATCCGATTCTGATGAACCGTCCGATCGTCGTCTCGCCGAAAGGCGTGAAGCTTTGCCGCCCGTCCGAGACGGTCCTCGACCTCCTCCCTGCCCAGAAGGGCGCCTTCGCCAAGGAAGATGGCGAGCAGGTGACCGATGCGGCAGGCAACAGGCTCGCCTGACAACCACAGGAATTCCGATGTCGAACGCAACACCTCCGGCACGCCGGCTGTCCTTCCTCGATCGCTACCTCACGGTCTGGATCTTCGCGGCGATGGCGCTCGGCGTCTTCCTCGGAACCGCCTTCGAGACCCTTCCGGCCTCGCTCGACGCCATGTCGGTCGGCACGACGAACATCCCGATCGCCATCGGCCTAATCCTGATGATGTATCCGCCGCTCGCCCGGGTGCGTTACGAGGAGCTGCACCGCGTCTTCGCCGACAAGCGCGTGCTGGTCCTGTCGCTGGTCCAGAACTGGATTATCGGTCCAACGCTGATGTTCGGGCTCGCGGTGATCTTCCTGCGCGACCACCCCGAATACATGACGGGCGTGATCCTGATCGGGTTGGCGCGCTGCATCGCGATGGTGCTGGTGTGGAACCAGTTGGCGAAGGGCGACAACCAGTATGTCGCGGGCCTCGTCGCATTCAATTCGATCTTCCAGATCCTGTTCTTCTCGACCTATGCCTGGTTCTTCCTGTCCGTCCTGCCGCCGCTGTTCGGCCTGGAGGGCAGCGTGGTCGGCGTCGGCTTCTGGACGATCACAGAGGCTGTCCTGATCTATCTCGGCATCCCCTTCGCCGCCGGATACCTGACGCGGCGCGTCCTGATCTCCAGCAAGGGGAGCAATTGGTACGAGGGCATCTTCCTGCCCAGGATCAGCCCGATCACGCTTGTTGCGCTGCTCTTCACCATCGTCGCCATGTTCAGCCTGAAGGGCGGCGACGTGATGCGGCTGCCATCGGACGCTCTGCTGATCGCCGTGCCGCTGGTCATCTATTTCGTCGTCCAGTTCGTCATCAGCTTCCTGATGGGCAGGCTGATCGCGGCCGACTATCCTCGCACGACGGCGATTGCCTTCACGGCTGCCGGCAACAATTTCGAGCTTGCCATCGCGGTCGCCATCGCCGCCTTCGGCCTCGCGTCCCCGGTGGCGTTCGCAGCCGTCATCGGGCCACTGGTCGAAGTCCCGGTGCTCGTCCTGCTCGTGCATGTCGCGCTTAGGATGGGCAGGCGCTGGTTTCCCGACACCGCGCCCGATACCATGCCGGCCGCCGCGACGGCCCGGTCATAGGAGAAACACCATGAGGCTACGCGAACTCGATGATCCCGACCATCTGCCGGCGCTCGATGCCCGGTTTGTCGCGGAGCGGCCCGGCCTCGGACTGGGGCCGGAGGAGCACGCCCCGCGAATCCTGCTGCTTTACGGCTCGTTGCGGCCGCGTTCCTACTCCCGGCTTGCCACCGAGGAAGCTGGGCGCCTGCTGCGCTTCTTCGGTGCCGAGGTGTGGATCTTCGATCCGTTCGACATGCCTTTTCCCGACCAGGTGGCAGGCGACGATCATCCGGCTATCCGGGAACTGCGCGAGCATGCGATCTGGTCGGAGGGAATGGTCTGGTGCAGTCCCGAACGGCACGGTCAGATCACTGGGCTGATGAAGGCGCAGATTGACAATCTGCCATTGAACATGGGCGGCATCCGCCCGACACAGGGTCGGACCCTGGCGGTAATGCAGGTTTCCGGCGGCTCGCAGAGCTTCAATGCCGTGAACACGCTACGGCTGCTCGGCCGCTGGATGCGGATGATCACGATCCCCAACCAGTCGAGCGTCGCCAAGGCCTATCAGGAGTTCGACGAAGACGGACGCATGAAGCCGTCGGTCTATTACGAACGCATCGTCGACGTGATGGAGGAACTGGTCCGATTCACCATTCTCACCCGGCCGCATGCGGCTCGGCTCGTCGACCGCTACTCGGAGAGGAAAGGTGCAGGGAAGACGATCGATGCGGCGACGGATCTTTCCACGATCGCGACCATGCCACAGAAGCGCTCCGCATGAATGAAGGGGATCATGATGTCGTCGTGATCGGAGGAGGGCAGGCGGGCCTCGCCGTTGCCTATTATCTTCGTCGCGCGGGAGTCGATTTCCTCATGCTCGATGCCGAAGACCGCCCGGGCGGCGCGTGGCTTCATGCCTGGGACTCGCTTCATCTTTTCTCGCCGGCGACCTACAGCTCGCTTCCCGGCTGGCCGATGCCGCCGAGCCGCTCTGACGGCTTCCCGAGCAGAGACGAGGTGATCGATTACCTGACGCGCTACGAGCAACGCTATGCGTTTCCGATCGAGCGGTCTTGTCACGTCGAAACCGTGGAACGGGACCCCGAACGGCTCTGTCTCCAGTTGAGGAACGGGCGGACCTTCACCGCGAGGGCCGTCGTCAGCGCAACGGGAACGTGGAGCGCACCCTACATTCCCGATCATCCGGGCCGCGAATTGTTCCGCGGCGGTCAGCTCCATTCGGCAGAATATCGCAGTCCCATCCCCTTCGCTGGCAAGCGGGTGCTGGTTGTTGGCGGCGGCAACTCCGGGGCGCAGATCCTCGCCGAGGTCAGCGCGCTCGCAGAGACGGTCTGGGTCACCCTGAAGGACCCTGTCTTCCTGCCAGACGACGTCGACGGGCGCGTCCTGTTCGAACGCGCTAGCGCGCGCGTGCGCGGTGACTTCGACCAGGCTTCAACCACGACCTTGGGTGACATCGTCATGGTCCCGCCGGTGAAAGAAGCGCGCGACCGCGGCGTGCTGAAATCCGTCCGCCCCTTCCTCCGCTTCACGATCGACGGTGTCTTGTGGGCGGACGGAACGGAGACGCATGTCGACGCCGTCCTGTGGTGCACCGGATTCCGTCCGGCGACAGGGCACCTCCGGTCGCTTGCCGTGGTCGGCCCTGATGGACGCATCGAAGTGGTCGATCAACGTGCGGTCGAGGAACCGCGGCTTTGGCTGCAGGGATATGGAAACTGGACGGGTGCCGCGTCAGCAACGTTGATCGGCGCGGGCCGCACGGCCCGGGAACTGGCACCTCGCATCAAGGCTGCCCTTCAGATGCCCGGATCTTTCATCTGAGGAAATAGCGGCGCCCTGCCGGCTCCTCCGGGCCGGTGTCCTGCGTGCGCGACAACGAACTGCGAACTCGAGATTTTTTGTGTCGCCGCATCGCTGCGACCAAGCGACCGGGAACCGTCGGTCACCAGGGATACGGTGCCTACGGCGTTCCAATCCCACGAAACAGCTTCGGGTGCATGCTCGTTCACCGCGAGCCACGGAACGCTTGACGACAGGGTCGATACAGTGGAGAGCATTCGTCAATAACCGCACAGAGAGCGAGGTCCGGTGGATGTTCGAATACCTCGCATGCTATTGCACGTGTGACGTGAAGTTGTTCGGGAGCCTCCCTGTACCGGTCGACGTCGACCCACTCGGTCGGCCTGGTTCCGGTGTCCAACGTGAGGTAGTCTCCAAGCTTGGTATCCGCAGTATCCAGACCTTGGATCACCGCGGCTATGAGACTGCGCGCGCCTCGAGCGCTGTGTCGTCGGGCCTCATCGTGCGCTGGGCACATGACCAATTGCCGATTTTTCCCGGCTGACGCTGATGGACCAGTTGATCGCCCAACTCGGCCTCGCACTGGCTATCGGACTCCTGGTCGGCCTGGAGCGGGGCTGGCGCGAGCGTGGCGCGCCCGACCGCAGCCGCACCGCTGGTCTCCGGACGTTTGGGCTGGTTGGCCTGCTCGGCGGGATCTTCGCCGCGCTCTCCGAGGCGCTAGGCTCCGGGGTGCTGATCGCTGGCTTCCTCGGCTTCGCCACGATCTTCGCGTGGTTTTCGGCACGCGAGGCCGAGCACGACCAGAACTTCAGCGTGACGGGCGTAGTTGCTGGCCTGATCGTCTTTGCCCTCGGCGCACTCGCCGTGCTCGGTGACACGCGTGCCGCGGCCGCCGGCGGCGCGGCCCTCGCCGCCGTCCTCGCCAGCCGCGAGGTGCTGCACGATTTGCTGCGGCGCCTGACCTGGATCGAACTCCGCTCGGCCATGATCCTCGCTGTCATGACGGCCATCGTCTTGCCGTTGCTGCCCGATCGGGCGATCGATCCCTGGGGCGGCTTGAACCCGTTCGAAATCTGGTTCTTCACGGTTGTCATCGCGGCAATTTCCTTTGGCGGTTACGTTGCGGTGCGAGTTCTTGGCCAGACACGTGGCCTGCTCGTCGGTACGCTCGCAGGTGCCGTCGTGTCGTCGACTGCGGTGACGGTGGCATTGGCCCGCATGGCAAAGGCAGAGGGCAATGCGTTGCCGCTCGCCGGGGCCGCGGGGCTCGCAGCGCTGGTCTCGATCCTGCGAGTCTTGGTTATCGTCGCGATAATCGCACCGCAGGTTCTAGGGTGGATCGTGGTGCCCGCGCTCGCCGCCGCGATGGTCCTCGCGGCAAGCGGCGCTGTGTTGCTGGTTCGCAACGGCGTTCATCCGACAAGGGAGAAAGGAGGCGAGCGCAATCCGTTTGAGCTCGCCTCGTTGCTTCTTTTCGCCGCATCATTTGCGGTCGTCTCAACCGCGAGTGCGGCGCTCGCCAGCCGCTTCGGCGAGGGCGGACTTCTGATGACCTCTGCGGTGTCGGGCGCATTCGATGTCGATGTCGCAGTGTTGAGCGCACTGCGTCTTGTCGAGCAGACGGCAGCCATCAACACCGTGGGCGGAGCGGTGCTGGTGGCGCTCGCCGCAAATGCAATCGGCAGGCTGTCCCTGTCGATCCTTGCCGGCCCCGTCCGCTTCTCTCTGCCGCTTGCCATCATCACGCTGGCCGCGGCCGCGGCGGCCGGTGTCGCTTGCTGGCTCGGGATGGCCGTCTGACAGGATGGGGCGGGCTCCGGCTCAGTTGAGCAGACCATCAACCTCGGCCGTTGACGCGCGCCATGGGGTGATTCAGATCAACATCTTCGGCAATCTTTTGAAGTACACGATGATCGGCGCGCGTCGCACTTGTCGTGCTTAGGAAAGAGGTTGAGTGATGCTCGAATACAAGGTCGAACCCCGCCGGGTGAATGCCCACGGGTCTATCGCAACGGCAAAGACCGCGCAGATCCACCTTGAAACGGATCCCGCTGGTCAAACTGATGCCTTCAACCCCGAAGAACTGATGCTGGTATCGGTCGCATGAGCAGGCTGCACACAGAGAAGCATCTCGTCTCGCGGATCGGATGGTTGCGGGCGGCCGTGCTCGGCGCAAATGACGGCATAGTTTCCACGGCTAGCCTCATCGTCGGCGTTGCCGCCGCGGCACAGGGGACTTCGGAAATCCTTGTCGCGGGAATCGCCGGGCTGGTCGCCGGATCAATGTCGATGGCGGCAGGCGAGTATGTGTCTGTGAGTTCGCAGTCGGACACAGAGCAAGCCGACCTCGCTCGCGAACGGATGGAACTGGAAACACAGCCTGAATTTGAGAAGAATGAACTCGCGCAGATTTACGTCGGACGCGGTTTGTCGGATGAGCTTGCCCAGCAGGTTGCCGCACAGCTGATGGCCAGGGATGCACTTGGCGCCCACGCAAGGGATGAGCTCGGACTCTCCGAGGCGACAACGGCCCGTCCTATCCAGGCGGCATTGACGTCGGCGGCGACCTTCGCCGTCGGCGCGGCGATGCCGCTGGCCATGGTGCTTCTGGCGCCGGCCGCTTCGTTGGTCTGGGCGGTGTCGGCCGCCTCGCTGCTGTTTCTAGCGTTCTTGGGAGCCATCGGCGCAAAGGCGGGCGGAGCCAACGTCATGCGGGCCACATGGCGGGTCACTTTCTGGGGGGCCTTGGCGATGGGGCTCACCGCAGGAATCGGCGCGCTGGTCGGTCAGGCCGTGTGAGCGATGCTGGCGGCGGGCATCGGACCAACAACTGACCTTTGATCGCGATCGCTAGTCAGTTGAACGATTAGCTTGAACCGATTCCGACCTAATAGGACATCATCACAGGAACGGGACAGTTTTCGAGTATCGAGCGGGTCATCCCGCCCCATACCGTTTGATGCAGACGCGAATGCACGAATGCTCCCATGACCAGAAGTTCCATCTGCTCGCTGGCAAGAAACGAGCGTATCGGCTCGCCCTCGTCGTCGCCCGGTGGATTCGCGATCACCGCGATTTTCGGCTCAATGCCGTAGAGCCTGAGATAGTTGCCTAGCTCATCGGCTGATTGCAGTCCCTCCGATCCCTTGGTGTCCAGGACGGTCGCGATGCTGACCTGATCGGCCATCATCAAGAAGTCGAGGCTGTCACGAACCGCGCGCGCGGCTCTTGCGCTCCCATCCCAGGCGATGGCCACCTTGGCTGCTATTGGCCGACGCTCTTTCGGGGTTACAAGCACGGGTCGGCCAGTGTCGAAGATCGCGTGCTCGATCGCCGGACGGGCCCACGAGCGTGATGGCTCGGCCGCCGGAAGGATTGTCAGATCATGAACACGTGCCAATGCGATGAAGCGCTGGTAGCGCCCTTCGAAGGGCGAGCGGGCATGTTCAAGCGCCACAGCCACGTCCTTTTCAGCTGCAAGCTGGCGAACCGACCGCATCGCCTCTTCAGAGGCCTGTGCGATCCGGTCCTTCTCTTGTGCAATCCAGATCGAGGAGGAGCCAAGCGTCAGCGGGAATGGCTGCAGCAAGTCTGGAGCGAACACGTAGACCGTGAGCGTCGATCGGCAAGCCAGGGCCATGTCCATTGCACGGGTCAACGCCGGAGCTGACGCGGAGCTATCCGCATCTATGCCAACAAGGAGGCTTCGCAGACGGCATGATTCCAAGGCCATGTCCTTCCAGTTCTATCGTTTTGCAGCGCTATCGCTCCTGCATTGAGGCCTGGGCGGCCGAGCTTCAGTCGCCGAGGCTGCTGATATAGGCAAGGATAGCCTGGATCTGTTCCGGTGTTGCAACGAATTCGGGCATGTCGGGATGTCCCGTGGAGATGCCTTCGGCAAATGCTTCCTCGAGCGCATCAATGGGGTAGCGCTGCGAAAGCGTCCTGAATGGTGGGGCGTCGGAATGACTGCTCTCGCTGGTTCGATCCACGGCATGGCAGCGCGCGCAGTTGAGTTCCACCAGCGCCTTTCCCTCGGCAATGTTGTCTGCCCCGGCCGACGTCGCGACAAGACCGACAAGAATTGCCATTCCGACTATTTTGACCAACCTTTCGGACACTGACCTAGCTCCCTGATCGTGATTTCAGTCTCGTAGCACGAAAGAGTTCTACCTGTTCATTGACAATCACCTTGATAAGCTTCCTGTGTTGATTTCGATCAACGCTCGGCGAAATCGCAGCGGTATCTCAGACGTCGCACGTCCTTGAGCTGTTGTCCAAGTAATCGACACGCAGCGTACAGGAGGTCGACGGACGTACCCAGCAAGATGAACGTTGGACAAATTTTACCTTAGGGTCGGGAAGCGATGGCCTAATTACTGGTCGGTATGCGAGCGTGGAGTGACTTCAGGATGGCAGACGTAAGTGACACCCAACTCGGTCTAATTGACCGCTACTGGCGAGCCGCCAACTACGTATCTGTCGGCCAAATCTACCTGATGGGCAACCCACTACTTCGAGAGCCTCTTGCGGCCGAACACGTTAAGCCACGGCTCCTCGGCCACTGGGGCACGACACCTGGCCTGAACTTCATCTACGTGCATCTGAACCGCGTCATCAAGGAAAGGGATACGGACGTCCTCTACATCTGCGGGCCCGGCCACGGCGGACCGGCGATGGTGGCGAACACCTATCTCGAGGGCTCCTACAGCGAGATTTATCCGGAGATCTCGCAGGACGAGGCCGGACTGCGGAAACTGTTCCGCCAATTTTCGTTTCCTGGCGGTATACCCAGCCACGTCGCCCCAGAGACGCCCGGTTCCATCCACGAAGGCGGCGAACTCGGCTACGCGCTTGTCCATGCCTTCGGCGCCGCTTTCGACAACCCCGACCTCATCGTGGCCTGTGT
>JAEZXF010000389.1 GCA_023419995.1 Pseudomonadota bacterium
GTGCCCATGCGGCAGGTGCCGACCGGGTGGAAGATGGTGGTGGCGATGTCGCCGACCTTGCGCACCAGCGCTTCCTCGCTGTCGTGGCCGGGGCCAGGCAGGATCTCCTCCGGCCGGTAGGGTTGAAGCGCCTTCGCGGTCATGATCCGCCGCGCCTGCTGCACCGCCTTCACCGCCACGTCGCGGTCGCTCTGCGCGGAGAGGTAGTTCAACCTGATCTCGGGCTGCACCTCCGGCGCGCGGGTCGTGGCGTGGGTCGAGCCGACGCTGTCGGGGCGCAGGTTGCAGACCGAGACGGTGATCGCCGGGAAGGCGTGCAGCGGGTCGCCCAGCCGGTCGGTCGACAGCGGCTGGACATGGTATTCGAGGTCCGGCGTGGCCTTCGACGGATCGGACTTCGTGAACATGCCGAACTGCGAGGGGGCCATCGACATCGGCCCCTTCTGCATCAGCGCGTATTGCAGCGCGATGCCGGCCTTGCCGGACAGGCTGTGGAACATGGTGTTGAGCGTCTTCGCGCCCGTCACCTTGTAGACGGTGCGGATCTGCAGGTGGTCCTGCAGGTTCTCGCCGACGCCCTCGCTCTCGTGCAGGACCTCGATGCCGAGGCCCTTCAGCACGTCGGGCCGGCCGATGCCGGACAGCTCCATCAGCTTGGGCGAGTTGATCGCGCCGGCCGCCAGCAGCACCGCGGCGGCGGCGCGCGCCTCGTGCAGCGCGTTGCCCCGCCGGTAGCGCACGCCGGCGACGCGCCCGTCCTCGACGACGAGGCCTTCGGTCAGCGCATGGGTGACGAGCCTCAGGTTGGGCCGTTTCAACGCGGGCTTGAGGAAGCCCTTGGCCGTGTTCCAGCGGATGCCGCCCTTCTGGTTGACCTCGAAGAAGCCCGAGCCCTCGTTGTCGCCGTCGTTGAAGTCGGCGCGCGGCATGATGCCGAATTCCTTCGCGCCCTCCTGCACGGCCCGCAGGATGTCCCAGGTCAGGCGCTGCTTCGACACCTTCCACTCGCCGCCCGCGCCGTGGAGCGCGGTCCTGCCGGCGTGGTGGTCCTCCGACTTGAGGAAGTAGGGCAGGACGTCGTCCCAGCCCCAGCCGGCATTGCCCATCTGGCGCCAGCCGTCATAGTCGGCGGCCTGGCCGCGCATGTAGATCATGCCGTTGACCGAGGTGCAGCCGCCCAGCACCTTGCCGCGCGGGTAGACGAGCGAGCGGCCGTTCAGCCCCGGCTCGTTCGCCGTCTTCATCATCCAGTCGGTGCGCGGGTTGCCGATGCAGTAGAGGTAGCCGACCGGGATGTGCACCCAGTGGTAGTTGTCGGAGCCGCCGGCCTCGAGCAGCAGCACGCGCGTGGCGGGATCCTGCGTCAGCCGGTTGGCGAGAACGCAGCCCGCCGTGCCCGCCCCGACGATGATGTAGTCGTAACGCCCCTCGACCCTGACCGTCTCCGCCATGCCGGTTCGCTCCTCCCTCGCACGGCGACAGAATGCGCCAGAGCGGACGGCAACGCCAGAGTCGATGTGGCCGCAGGCCCGCCGCGGCAGGGATCAGACGGCCTCCCAGCCGCCCGCCTCGCCGGCGCGGAAGATCGCGTCGATCACCTTCTGGTTGAGCACGGATTCCTCCAGCGCGAACACACGCGCCGAGGCGTCGCCCCGCGCCGCGCGCACGAAGGCCTCGACCTGGAGCGTGTACTGCCTCGTCGCGGGAAAGCGGAAGGTGGTGGTGCCGCCGTGCGTCTGGTCGTGGAGCGTCACGACGTGGTCGCCATAGATGCCGGCGTTGAACGGGGCGGCGAGCTCGATGAAGCCCTTGTCGCCGTGGAACACCATCGACTGGCGCAGCGCCATCTGGGTCGAGACGTAGAAGGTCAGGTCGAAGCCGTCGAAGGCGGCGGAGACGGTGGCGTAGATGTCGGTGCCGAACACGGGATCGCGCTCGACGCTCGCCCGCACCCGCAGCGGCTCCATGCCCGTCGCGAAGCGGGCCGTCACCACGGGATAGACGCCGATGTCGGGCAGCGCGCCGCCGCCGAGCTCGGGGATGTTGCGCATGTCGCCGGCATTGACGTTGTGGTAGGAGAACGCCCCCTGCACGTGGCGCAGCCGGCCGATGGCGCCGGCGGCGATCAGCTCGCGCACCTTGTGCCACTGGGGATGGTGCACCACCATGAAGGCCTCGGACACGAGCACGCCGTTGCGGTCGCGCGCGGCGATCACCGGCGCGATGTCCGGTGCCCGCAGCGCCAGCGGCTTCTCCACCAGCACGTGCTTGCCGGCGTCGGCGGCGCGGATCGCCCATTCGACGTGCTGCGAGGTCGGCAGCGGGATGTAGACGCCGTCGATCCCGGGCGAGGCGAGCAGCGCGTCGTAGCTGCCGAAGGCGAGCGGCGCACCGGCGCGGTCGGCCAGCGCCCGCGCCTTCTCCGCATCGCGGCTGGCGATGGCATGGACGTTGCCGTTCGCCGATTCCTGGATCGCCGGGATCAGGTGCACGCGCGCGATCTTCGCCGTCGACAGGATACCCCACCGGAACATCGGATTCCCTCCTCGAAGTTCAGGACGCGCAGAATAACGGCGTGAGACCGTGCTGGGTATCCCTTGCCGGTTGCCTGTTTCACGGCGCACCGGGAGCCAGGCAGCCGATGTGCGTAATGGCCTATGGATGCGGAACGGGAATTCCATGCCGGTCGGACAACGCGGCGAGGATCTTGTCCTTGTCAGCTATGAAAGCCCGGCCCTTGTAAGTTCCGGTTTGATGAGGGGATGTTTCTCCCTCGGGCAACACCAGCAAGGGCAGCGATTGATTTGCCTCGCCAGCCAACGCGCGACCACTTCACGCCGAGGCCGGGGCCAAGCAACCCTCTCAATATCTATGCGACTGGCCAGTTCGGGAAATGAGGTCAAGACACCTTCCACGAGAGCACAGTGCCAGCAATAGAATTGCTGACCGGGATAGGCAGGGTCTTCAAATCCCGGTTTCAGCAGGATCAGCTTGTCGCGTTGCATGTTTTTCCTTCAAACCTTGGTGTATCAGCACATGCCGTCATCCTGGAAGAAATTGCGACATGACTCGATTCCTTGCATTATGCACGCCCGCTCTGAACCGGAGTCGAACATGGATTCATTCCGCTTCCGGGTGTCTTCAAAGCTTGGGGGTATGGTCGCAACGGTGTCGATTGCATTCTGACTCATAAGCCCGCATTCGCGGCTGATGTTTTTCAGGTACTTAGCTCGCCGCCGTGACTCATAAGTTCGGTTCAATTTCGACCCATAAGCCTGCAAAAACAGGAAAATCGACCCATAAGTCCGACAGGGCAGAGCCGACTTGCCCTACTAATCGAACTCACGCGTCCTGCAACCGTGCGCTCCCAAGAACGAGTTCGACGTCTTCCACATACGCGCCAGGCAGCGCCTTCCTGAACATCAGGCAGGCATCCACCCGGAAGCGCGGCTCGCCCGGCCTGTAGTGCTCCCATGCCCAGGCGCGGAGCAATTCCCTGACGAGGTTCGGGTAGCCATCTTGGGCACGCACGTGATCGATCGGAAAGTACGGATGCATCGCTTCGAGCGCTTCGTCGCCGGGAATCACGAGCTTGACAAGCCGGGGGGCGCCACGAGACCTGAGGACATCGACGAGTTCCGGATGGCCGCCGTATTCGAGCAGCCGACGATCGAACTCCGATCCTTCGAAGAGGTAGTCGTATCCTGCGAACATCTCCCCGCGCGATATGGCGGCATGGACCTGGTTCTCGCGATACTGAAGCTGGCCAGCGCCCATGGCGGCCGCCACGACCTCCTCGGTGAGACGTTCCCGCAGCTCTTCGAACGTCGAACGCAGCCACTGGATTCGATCAGCTATCGACAGGGGACGTATCCCGTCCCTTCTCATTAGCCCGGCCTCTTCATCGGTCAGCCTCGTCCCGTGGTAGGCCCGCAGCGAGCTTGCCCTGATCCAATCAAGGACATCGTCGACGACCTGGCTCAATGACGCGTCGTCGACCAAAGCGTCGAGCGCCTCCTCGTAGTAGGCGATCTTCGCGAAGGGGAGGGCTCGCCGGGCGCTGTCGGGAATCGAACCGCGCAGCGCCTCGCCGAGCGGACCCATCCAATCGTTGCTGTCGAAGTCGATGATCATGCAGCTGATTCCCTTTTCCCATGGCATCCTACCACGGGGCAGCTCTTCGAATCCTTCGTGCCCTTTCTCTAGTCGAGGCTGTGGGTCTGTCCGTCGTCAGAACATTTGGCACAACTCGCGGCGTAAATTAGCGGAGTGCGGGCCTCGTCCTGGGGGTTGATGTTAGGCGGCGAGCTTGCGGTGTTGCAAGCGCCGATGTTCGATGGTCTG
>JAEZXF010000395.1 GCA_023419995.1 Pseudomonadota bacterium
CCGTCCGACGAGGTGTGGAAGCCGAACTCGGGATTGGCGATGACGTGGATCCACGGATGCGGCGTCATCCGCTCGCCGGCGAGCCGGACGACATATTCGCGGCCGTCCTCGGTGAAACCGCCGAAACCGTTCCAGAAGCCGAGCCCTGTGCCGTCGGCCGCGCGATGGCGGTCGGCCGCGTCGTGCGGCCTGCCGAACGGAACCGGCGCGACCGATGCCTCGCGCGGCGCGGCCGTGGCTTCGGCGCGCTCGATCTGGTCGAGGATCTTGCCGTTGCGCGTGTGCAGCACGATGCGGGCGGCGGCGATGAGCGTGCGGTAGGTGTCGTCGTCCATCAGGTCGCGGCGCACGGCGAAGATGTGCTGGCGGGGACCGAGCTCGCGGCCGTGCATGCGCGCGGTCTCGCACAGCCGCTCGATCGCCTGCTGCAGGTCCTGCACGTAGGACGCCGCCTGCTCGTTGACGACGACGAGGTCGAAGACCAGGCCGCGCGCGCGCAGGTATTCCTGCATCCGCAGCGCCGAGGCGACGATGTCGAGGTCGGCGACGTCGCCGATGCGCACGGCGAGGATGGGGAAGTCGCCCGAGATCGAGGTCGGCCACAGCGCCGACTGGCGGCCGAGGCCGGCGGCGATGGTCTCGTCCGGCGCGCGCACCGCCGGATCGGGGAAGATCAGGTGACGCGCCAGCTTCTGCACGCCCGAGGCCTCCGCGAGGGAGAGGCCGACATGGCGCGTCTGCACCTGCGAGCGCGTCCACGCCAGCATCGCCTGCCGCTGGAAGCTCTCGGCCTGGGCGAAGCGCCTGGCCTCGGCCTCGACGTCGGCGCGGTTGGCGGCGACCACGGTCCAGAAGGTCAGCGACACCTTCTTGCGCGCCGGCACCCGCACCCTGGCGCGCAGCGCCATCACCGGGTCGAGCGTGAAGCCGTCCGAGCCCGACAGCCGCGCGTGCCTGTCGAAGGCCGCGGCGTCGGCGAGCGACCGGCCGCGCCCGATGAAGGCGCGCCGGTCCGTCTCGGCCTCGATCTCGCGCGCGACCCCGGTGCCCGAGGTGACGAAGTGGGCGAGCGCGATGGCCGGCTCGCCGTCAGCGCGCCGCCGCCGCTCGGCGAACAGCATGGCGCCGTCCTTCACGATCTCGGTCTTCACGAACATCTTGGAGAAGGCGGGATGCGCCGAATCCGCCGCGTCGAAGGCCAGCGCCACCTCGGCGAACGACGTCACCTCGACATGGCGGTCGCGCTCGCTCTCGTTCCACAGCGTGATCCGGCGCGCCTCGCCGTTGCCTTCCGAGAGGACGATGCATTCGACCTCGGTGTTGAGCGTGCCGACCGTCTTGGTGAAGGTCGCCTTGTCGTCGCAGAAGAAGGCGTGGCTGGTCTCGCCCGGCGCACGCTTCGGCTCGGCGGTCGTCGACCACCACTCGCCGCTTTCCGTGTCGGTCACGAACAGGAAGGTGCCGCTGCGCTCCTCGGTCGGGTCGCCGCTCCAGCGCGTCACCGCGATCTCGCCGGCACGGCTGTAGCCCGCGCCCGTCGCCGTCACCATGACGTTGTAGTAGCCGTTGGACATGACGTTGATCGCGCGCGGCGCGACGAGCGGGTCGTTGACCAGCCGCGAATCCGGCCGGTCGTCGGCGAGAGCCGGCTTGACGCGCTCGCCCGCGTCGGCGCGGATCGGCGCCGTCGGCACGGTGCGCGGCGCCTTCTCCTGCAGCAGGAGCTCGGCCGCGACGATCACCGGGTCGGCGTGGAAGCGCTCGCGCATGCGGCCCTCGAACACCGTGTTGGCGACGGCGACGATCGACATGCCGTGGTGATGCGCCATGAAGTTGCGCACCACGGCGCTGGTCTTGCCCTGCGGCAGGCGGGCGACGGTGAAGTCGACGGCGTCGTGGAAGCCGTAGCGCCCGAGCGCGCCGAGCCCGGCCAGCCGCTCGAGGTTGGCCACCGCGTCCGCCGGGCGGAACTGGGCGGCGAGCAGGCTGGCATAGGGCGCGATCACCGTGTCCTGCCCCAGCCCGCGCTTCAGCCCCAGCCCCGGCACGCCGAAATTGGTGTACTGGTAGGTCATCTCGCGGTCGCGGGCGTTGTAGGCCGCTTCCGAGATGCCCCCCGGCACGCCCTTCATGCGGGCATAGGCGATCTGCCGCCGGATCACGAGATGGCTGGTGTGGTCGAGGATGCCGCCGCGCGGCTCCTTCATCACCAAGGGCGGCATCAGGTACTCGAACATCGAGCCGGACCACGACATCAGGGCGCCGGAGAAGCCGATGGCGGTCACCGGCCTGCCGAGGCGGAACCAGTGCTCGGTCGGCAGGTCGCCCTTGGCGACGGCGAACAGGCTGGTCAGCCGCGCCTCGGAGGCGAGGAGGTCGTAGCAGGCTTCGTCGAGCTGGTGCTCCTCGGCGCGGTAGCCGATGGAGAGCAGCTTGCGGTCCTGGCGCATCAGGAAGGCGAAATCCATCTCGAAGGCGAACTGGCGCGCCCAGTCGCGCAGCGTGACGAGCCGGGTGCGCAGCCGGCCGACGCCGTGCTCCTCCATGTGCGCGTCGGACAGATGCGCCTCGCAGGCCTTGTCGAGCCTGTCCGCCCACAGCGTCAGGTCGCCGCTGGCGGCCGAGCGCGTCTCGTCGTCCAGCGCCTTGGCCAGCTTGCGGATGTCGGCGGCCAGCACCGTCAGGTTGAAGGCGCGGATCGAGGCCGTCTCCGGCTCGCTGCGGATGGTGGCGACGGCGCGGCGGATGCCCTCGATGCGCTCGGCGAGGCGCCGCCGCAGCGGCCTGAGCGGCCGCCTGTCGTCGGGCAGCGCCTCGAGCGTCTCCTCGAGGATGACGGCGGCGTCGAGGATGCCCTCGAAATCGCCCTGGAGGTGGGCGGCGGGCGCGGCCGCCCACTCGTCGCAGGCCGAGGCGACCGCGACGAGATGGCCGGCGAGGTTGCCGCTGTCGACCGAGGAGATGTAGAG